>NZ_JADQAH010000007.1:3607-104309 GCF_022129225.1 Psychrobacter sp. Ps7
TGACAGTTTGACAGTTTGACAGTTTGACAGTTTGACAGTTTGACAGTTTGACAGTTTGACAGTGAAGAAGGATAGTTTGTTATTATTTTACTTAAGCCACCTTCGGGTGGTTTTTATATTTATGACTCTCAAATCAAGCTCGAACTCCAATAGCAAACAGGACAACTACCAGTATCATCCTGCTACTTTGATGCAACTAGGGCTTGATAGAGAAGTAAACGACCACAGGGCAATTAATAAGGCATTGGAAAACAGTAATAATAAATAGCAAGCCAACACCTACCAACAAATATCATTGACACTGATTAATATGTACAAGTAAGCATCTAAAGGATTACAAAATGAGTCACTTTATTATAGACGAAGGATTTGATTACTTTTTAGAAAAATTCGGTCAACCTGATTGGCAACAACCGGTTGATCAAGCTACCTTAGATTATTATCGTGGAAAGTTACCTAGTAAACTTCTTTTTTATTGGCAGCATTTTGGTTTTTGTCGCTTTAAACAAGGGCTGTTTTGGATGGTTAATCCTGCTGATTATGAAGATGAATTAGCTATCTGGCTAGATGAAGAAATCACGCGGAAAGATAACTATTATGTGATCGCTCGTAGTGGCTTTGGCAAGCTCTACGTTTGGGGAGAAAAAACAGGTCATGCCTATACAATCACTCCGACTCGTGGTTGGGTATATCAAGAAGAAGGAGACAAAAAAGATATTGCAGAAGGGTACGCAGATAAAAAGTTAGAGCTATTTTTTGGTTTTAGTAAGCTAGATCATACAGATATATATGACAACAACGACAAACCACTATTCAAACGCTGTATCAAGAAGTTTGGTGCACTTGATTATGATGAAATGTTTGGCTTCGTTCCCGCCCTTGCGATTAGTGACAATGCTTCTATCAAAAATATAGATAAGATGAATATCTTTGTACATCTCAATCTTTTACCCGACTTGATTGAAATCCAATACATAGACTTTAAGAAGTTGGGACAAATGGCCTTCGGCGTTGAAGATTCATCAAACTTGCCTGATTTAGATAATTTGAAATGATTCATAATGACATAAGCCACCTTCGGGTGGTTTAAATACAGATACACTATCCTAGCAAGTCTTACTCATATCAATGGCGTACCTAGTAGACTCAACCTTTTAAGGCTTATGGTCGACAAAGGTGGCGACGCGCATATTGATACAGGCACTAGCGAAATTTTAGAAAAAATTAAAAAATATAGAGTAGAAGAAGCAGTACCTTAAGAAATCTAAGACACTGCTTTTTATCTAAAATACCTCCACTCTTAAGCACTCATTATTTAACTATTGTGCTTGGCTATCCAGTTTTGCATTTGCTCAATTTCAGGCTGCTGCGCGTTAATTACTTGTTGTGCCAATTGACGCATTTCTTCATTTTTGCCATACTTTAGCTGTATCTTTGCCATATCTACTGCGCCAATATGATGCGGCAACATACCGCGAGCAAATGCCATATCTGGGTTAGGGTCAGCGATACCTGCCATCATTTCACTATGCATCGTATCCATACCTTTAGCATAAGCTGTCTGCATGGCTTCAGTATCAGACGTTGGCTCAGCAGCATCAGGATGGTTGGCAAGCCAGTTCTGCATTTGCTCAATTTCAGCTTTCTGAGCGTCAATAATCTCTTGTGCCAACTGACGCATTTCTGCATCCTTACCATACTTTAGCTGAATCTCTGCCATATCAACAGCACCCATATGATGACCGAGCATTCCTTGGGCAAAGGCAGCATCGGGATCGTTGTATGCCATGCCTGCCATCATCTCATCATGCATCTTAGTCATAGAGTCGTTATACTCTCCATGCATGCCCGTCATCGCATCACCTGACATATCATGACCTACATGAGCATCCATCGCGCTAGTGTCTGTTGTAGCATTATTAACGGGAGCCGCCTCGTCTTTGACAGTAGCCTCTGTTACGTCATTCGTCGGCTGACAAGCGCTAAGCATCATCACGGCACTGACACTAACTGCAAGCATGGCAAGACGTGAATTTCTTATCATTTTCATGGTAGATCCTTAATTACGATCATTTGGTAGTTATGGTTCATATAAAAACTGGCAAATCAGCTAAGATCCACCAGTTGGAAAAATCATTTAATTTATGTACTAAGAGCAGTGTGTTTTAAGGTTATTTACTCTAATGCTTCGATCAGTGCCTGCATCTCTTGGATTTCACGTTTTTGTGCTTCGATGATGTCGTCAGCAAGTTGCTGTACTCTAGGGTCTTCTATATCGGCTCTTGAGCTGGTTAAGATCGCAATTGAATGATGCGGTATCATAGCCTGCATCCAATCCACTTGATCGACGGTTGCTTGAGATCTGACGCCCCAGATACCCACGGTAAATAGCAATACGCTAAGACCATAAATCATTAAATTGACCTTAGTTTTCTTGTACATATTGCTCATAAAGGCGAGCATAATCACTGCCATGCCTGCGCCCATATATAGCGCCATATAAGCTCTGGTCTCACTAAAATAAATATGATCCCACTCATAAGTATTGAAGTACATCATGATATACATCACCACGGTAGACGTCAGAATCATGAGGGTGAACTTTACGTAAGGGTTCATCTGTTTTTGCTCTGTATGATTCATCAGTCAGTCTCCATCAATGCTGCTATCAGTACTACAATGAGTAGCTGAAATTTAAAAAAACTATCTAAATAAAGTATTGGCTTATAGCTGCTGCTCTGCGGACTCAATCTCAGCGTATACTTGGTTTGTGCCATCTTTATTGATTTGCATAATTTGGTATGGCATAAACTTATCTTGATATTCCATACCAGGGCTACCGACAGGCATACCCGGTACCGCCAAACCAATGGCTTGCTTTGGTGGATTTTGCAAAAACTCAGCCACATACTTAGCAGGAACATGACCTTCGATGACATAACCATCACTGGTAACGGCGGTATGGCAAGAACGCATCTCAGCAGGCACGCCGTAACGCTCTTTAAATAATGACAAGTCTGCAACATCATGGGCAGTTGTCGTTAACCCATTATCTTCTGCGTGCCCTATCCATTCTTTACAACAGCCACAGTTGGCATCTTTATAGACAGTGGCTGACACGTTCTTGAGCAGGTCTGGGTTGTTGGCTGGTGTCTCTGTCACTGTTTGCTTACTCTGTATAGCGTTTGCCTCACCACTGCTGGCGTTAGCGGCATTGGCAGTAGAGGTGCTAGCATTAGAAGCATTGCTGTCAGATTGCCCACATGCTGATAATATGGCAGCGGTTAATAAGACCGCTGACCCTCGAACAAACTTAACGGTAAAAGGAATCATAGAGGCTTCTCATAGTGTTGAATATTTCATAGTATTGAATATTAAAATTAGGATGTATTGGAGCCAAACTAGCATAGCCACTCTGACAGTCAGATGACGCCAAGATGACAATTTTGTCATCTTCTAGACTGAGCATAGGTTTATTACCAGTATTCCTCTATGATTGATAACAATAGAGACATTTTATATTGATCTCATCCTAAATAATTGGCGCGAGTATGCTATGAAAGTATTGTTAGTCGAAGATGAGTTATCACTTGGCGACTACATTAAAAAAGGTTTAAGCGAGGCAGGTTTTATCGTTGAGCATAAAACCACAGGTTTAGATGGGTATCATGCTCTGATGACTGAGGACTTCAATGTCGTGGTGATGGATGTGATGCTGCCTGATGTCAGTGGTTTTGAGCTGGTCAGTAATTATCGCGCTGCTGGTAACACCATCCCTGTGTTATTTTTGACCGCAAAAGATGACCTTAGCGACCGCATAAAAGGCTTCGAGATTGGCGGTGACGACTATCTCACTAAACCTTTTGCCTTCGCTGAGCTGTTGGTCAGAATCAAAAGCTTACTACGCCGTGCCAATCAAGCAGATTACGCCAGCACAGTGCTTCAAATGGCTGATTTAAAACTGGATATCGCCAAACGTAGCGTGCATCGAGATAAGGGTTCTATCAAATTGACGGCCAAAGAATTTGCGCTATTGCAGTTTTTACTTGAGCATCAAGGCGAAGTATTGCCCCGCTCTGTCATCGCTTCACAAGTATGGGATATGAATTTTGATAGCGATACCAATGTGATTGATGTGGCGATAAGACGCTTACGAAGTAAAATCGATGATGGCTTTGAAAATAAGCTCATTCATACCGTACGCGGTATGGGCTATAAACTAGAAGCGGACAATATCGCCGTTAAAGTCAATAATGAAACTAGCATTGATATGAGTAATGAGGCTAATACGGTTTCTAAACTCAATCATGTTGAAGTGAAATAGCATGGCATATAAATCTGAGCATCGACGCTTGTCATTACTGTGGCGCACTACCCTAGTATTAACGGTGTGTGTGCTGATATCTCAAGCTTTTTTGTACATATGGATACAGCGTTCGGTTAATGATCATTTTGAACAAATGGACTCAGAGATCCTGACTCACGCTGCGTTTAATTTACGACAGTACATGACAGAGGTGACATCGGATGATCAGCGCTCTGACAACCTTTCCGACCCTGCTCATCTCGCCAATACAGCATCATCTGTGGTAGATATCTTTCGACCAGATTATGAAGTTAAAACAATTATCACTGACCATAATGGACAAGTCATCAATAGTCAGCCAAAGGATTTTATTGATAAACTCAATGACTCCCAATTGGTCGAAAAACTATGGCAGCAGCACCGCGATCAACCCTTTGACTTGCAGCTTAATCATCGTCATTATCGCGCGCTGGTCATTGAGCACTCTAATCGCTTGGCATTAATCGCGCTACCGATTGATGTGCACCATCAATACCTTGCCCAGTTTAATCACCATCTTATTCTGATACTTATTGCGATTACTTTTATCTTGGTATCAGTGGCGGCTTTTAGCGTCTATTTAGGGTTCGCTCCCTTAGCGACCATCAGTCAAAAAATGGCACGTATCAACGCCGAGCAGTTAGACGATAGAATCATCGTCTCTGAAATGCCAAGCGAGCTGCGACCCTTGGCTGACGCTTATAATGCCATGATGGATAAACTCGAACACAACTTTGCCTCATTATCACAGTTTTCAGATGACATTGCTCACGAACTGCGCACACCACTGGCAACGTTAAGCACTCAAACTCAAGTAATGCTCAGTAAACCTAGAGACCATCAAGAATATGTCGAGCAGCTACATCATCAACACGACACGCTCAAGCAACTATCCCTGCTAATTAACAATATGCTATTGCTGGCAAAAACTCAAAAAGGCCTCTACGATTCACAACGTCATCTTGTCGATACCGACTCACTGATAATTAAGCTCATCGATTATTTTGAGCTGATAGCCGAAGAGCGCGGTATCTCTTTTGAAAAAAAGGGTGCATTTGATGTGGTATTAGGGGATGAGAGCTTGTTACAAAGGCTGTTTGCCAACTTGATATCCAATGCGATTTACTACGCCGCCAGCGACAGTATCATTACTATTACTGCCGTTTCTAAGACTGCTAGCCTCATAAAACATAACGCTCACGCCCTTAGAGAAACGGTTCAGCAGCCATCGCTAAACATCACCATCACTAATCGCTTGCAGACGCCTCTAACTCAAGCGGAAGCAGATAGACTGTTTGAACGCTTTTATCGTCATCGCAAATCCAATAATCAGCATTCGGGCACAGGATTGGGATTGGCCATCGTACAAGCAATCGTCAATGCCCATAACGGCAAAGTCAGTATTACCATTAAGGATAAGTATTACTTTCAAGTTAACGTACAGTTATTAAAAGAATCATAGGGCGGGTTTGATCGAGAAATGGTCACCTTTTGGTCACCGAGCAGGTGGTCAGCAAGGAGGTGATCAGCGATTTTCAAAAGTTAGAATGTATGCAACCAAACTGATAAAGAATACACTATTGAAGATAGACTATTCCCTATCAGTTGATAAAGAAAAATAGCCACCCTTTATAGATAAAGGCTGTAAGAGGAATTTTAAACACAAAAAAACCCCAAACAAAATTATGTTTGAGGCGAAACTTGCTTAAACTCGAGAGTTTAAATTTGTTTTAGCTTTTTACTAAATATGGCGCAGCGGACGGGACTCGAACCCGCGACCCCCGGCGTGACAGGCCGGTATTCTAACCAACTGAACTACCGCTGCTTAGGTCGTCTTAGCATCTTCTCGTATTACAGAGACACTCGCTAAAAAGAGTGGTGGGTGATGACGGATTCGAACCGCCGACATTCTGCGTGTAAGGCAGACGCTCTACCAACTGAGCTAATCACCCTGAAAAGCGTTAAAAAATTGCACTGCAATTTTAGCTTCGCAATTTAAAACTCCTTAAAAGGAATTTTATAGAAAGTCTAATCTTTAAAGTTGTCACGCTTTAAGTCAGTAAAAATTCTAACAACATTGAACTTAATTAAGTCCCCTTGCTGTGGGTGTGTATTATATAGATTTACACATGGCTGTCAAACAGTATTTTCAGTTTTTTAACCTATTTTATAGGTTTTTATTTATTAATCTGACAAGCCTATGTTTTCATTGGATTTATATTTTTATAAAAAACCAATAAATTTTCAAGCATGACCCTATTTACTGGCTAATGCTTGTTCGATATCCATTTTCATGGCTTCTGGTTTGGTGGTTGGCGCATAGCGGTCAATGACCTGTCCATCTTTACCAATTAAAAACTTAGTAAAATTCCATTTGATACCCTCTGTTAATACGCCACCCTTTTGCTCTTTGAGCCAATCAAAAATAGGATGAGCGTCTTTGCCATTGACATCAACCTTCGCCATCATTGGGAAACTGACACCATAGTTCTTTTGACAAAATTCGCCAATCTCCTCATTACTGCCTGGATCTTGCCCACCAAATTGATTACAAGGGAAACCAATAACGACCAATCCTTGATTTTTATATTGCTGATATATTGCTTCTAGGCCTTCAAATTGCGGCGTAAATCCACATTTGCTCGCGGTATTGACGATTAATAACACCTTACCTTGATAATCAGCAAAGGCTTTTGCAGTACCGTCCATACGCTCAGCAGTAAAATCGTAAATCGTGCTCATCATTTGTCCTTAAATCGATTAGTTATTATTTTGATAGTCTTTTAAGCCATGCTCATTTTTCAATAACATTGAAAACGTTAATAATACTAATAACTGGCAAGGCAGCATCTCGCGCTTCCATGCCATGACTCTAAAATACTCTAAGCAATTTTTTTAACAATTACTTTTCAGATTTATCTAAATCAATAGACACAGAATTGATGCAATAGCGCATCCCCGTCGTCTCGCTTGGGCCGTCAGGGAAGACATGACCTAAATGTGCGCCGCAGTTACTACAGGTTACTTCTGTCCGCGTCATGCCAAGCGAATTATCCACATGCTCCTCAATAGCGCTGTTATCAACTCCTTGGTCAAAACTTGGCCAACCACAGCTGGCATCAAATTTATTGCTTGAGTCAAATAAGCTCGCACTGCAGCCTTTGCAGCGATAAATACCGTCATCAGTCGCATCGTTATATACGCCCGTAAATGGGCGTTCTGTACCCTTTTCACGCATCACGTGATATTCATCAGCACTCAAACGCTCTTTCCAATCAGCTTCTGTTAATTGGCTGATCTCTTCTTGGCTAAGTTGATTGTCTTGCATAATGTATCCTTAATTTGGGTATGTATTATCTCATCCATTAGCATTAGCTTTTATCTGCTATTAACTAACACTTTATCGCCATATTTTTATAAAAACGATGGGTCTTATCTATTGTTTATCCACTCAATATTCAAGGCATACATTACAAGAAAACCATCATAAGCAAGTGATAGCGTAAGGTATTGAAAAAGCTATAATAAATAAAATACAGCAAATTTTCTTAACATATCAATGAATACAGATGTAGCCATAATAATAACTCTCTGAAAGAAGTTTGATATATAGGGCGTGTCCTCAATTCAATTGCTTATCTTCTAAATGAGCTAAAAATGGCTAAATTTTGCCAAACATCGTCAAATAGCTTAGCAATATCTCAATATTATTTGCACTACTTTCCTTGTCTGACGACAATTTATCTCATTTTTATTATCATTTTTAAAATAAGGACACGCCCTAGTAGAGCAGAAATGAGGCAACGATAATACTACCAATGCAAGTTATTCTTGCATTGGTAAATACACTACCCTTAAAAACAGCTTGCATTGATACTGATAATGCAATAATATCTTGCATTAAGGCTCAATTAAAACAAATGCCTGCTTTCCTTCTCTCTATTACCAACTACTGAATAAAGGCTTGAATGATTATGGCTGATGACAAAAATAAAAGCACACAAGCCGAAAGACTGGTACAGCTACGTCGTGATAAAGGGCTGACTGCTGAACAATTAGCGCAAGCCATGACCGCAGCAGGCGCAAAAGTCAGTCGCGGGGCTATCTCAAATTGGGAGCGTGGCACCAATGGCATTGTGTCATCTAAGCTGCCAACGCTCGCACACATTTTAGGCTGCAGCGAAGGCTATCTGTTACGCGGTGAACTAAAAAACGACAGTAATAATAAAGAGGTGAGTAAGAGCGCTCATTCTCATAATAAGAATAGTCAAAATACGTCATCTGCTCAAACTGACGAGATACATGACTCCCAAGCCAATCAAACAACTACAACTCCTACTATAGATACAAACTCACAAAATAACCCTATGAGTGGTCACACTATGAACACAATAAAAAAATCGGATAAATTACAAAATGTTTGCTATGACATTCGCGGTCCGCTACTACAAACAGCCAATAAGATGGAAGCCGAAGGCAAACGTATATTAAAGCTGAACGTCGGTAACCCAGCCCCCTTTGGTCTAGAAGCCCCGCATGAGATTTTGCGCGATGTGGCGATGAACCTACCAGACGCGACCGGTTATTCCGACTCGCAAGGGATTTTTTCAGCGCGTAAAGCTGTCCTACAGTACTATCAATCAAAGGGGTTGCTATCGGCAGTTGATGTCCGTGACGTCTATTTGGGCAACGGAGTTTCTGAGCTGATTGTAATGACCATGCAGGCTTTAATGAATGATGGTGACGAAGTGCTTATCCCAATGCCAGACTACCCGCTTTGGACGGCAGCGGCGAACCTAGCTGGCGGCACAGCGGTACATTATCGCTGTAATGAAGACGATAATTGGCATCCTGATATCGAAGATATTAAATCTAAAATCACCTCTAAAACCAAAGGTATCGTGGTGATTAACCCTAATAATCCAACGGGTTCACTTTATAGTGATGAATTGCTGAAACAAATTATTGAGGTCGCTAAAGCGCATGATTTAATCATCATGGCCGATGAAATTTATGATCGTATTCTTTATGATGATATGGTACACACCCCAATGAGCACCTTGACTGATGATGTGCTGGTGCTCTCATACAATGGATTATCAAAATCGCATCGTATCGCGGGATTCCGCGCAGGTTGGATGATGGTGTCTGGCAAAAAGCACCATGCCACTGACTTTATCGAAGGCTTGGACATGTTAGCGTCTATGCGCTTGTGTTCCAACGTCCAAGGTCAATACGCTATTCAAACCGCGATGGGCGGCTATCAAAGCATGAAAGAGCTCACGTCAGAGCGTGGGCGCTTATATAAGCAGCGTGAAATGGCCGTGTCACGACTTAATGCGATCAAAGGTATCTCTTGTACCATGCCACAAGGCGCGTTTTATTGCTTTCCAAAGATGGATCCTGATGTTTACCCTATCGAAGATGATATGGCATTTATGATGGATTTGCTTGTTGAAGAAAATGTCTTAATGGTGCAAGGAACAGGCTTTAACTGGGATAAGCCCGATCATTTCCGCTTGGTATTTTTGCCAAACCTACATGATTTAGAAGATGCCATGGACCGCTTAGATCGCTTCTTTGCCAAAAAACGCAAACAATTTGGTACCGAATAGACCTTAATTTGACATAAAAAAACGCTTATCGGCATGATGCTGATAAGCGTTTTTTATTTGGAAACGTGCTTATAAATAACGTTAAATAAGACTTAATAAGCGTACGTGTTAAAAAATATTGACCAAAATAATATAACTGATTGCAGACATTGCCGCTGCTGCAGGAAGAGTAATGATCCATGCCAAACCGATAGGTTTCATCAACGCCCAATTGGTGTCTCTATTGACGATACCGATACCAAGTACCGCGCCAACTAGCGTATGCGTACTTGAGACGGGCAGACCCATGGTTGACGCGCCCATTACCACTGCAGCCGCGGCCAATTCAGCTGAAAAACCAGAAGCGGGATGCATTTTTGCCAAATTTGTACCAACCGTTTGAATGACTTCTTTACCAATGAACCAAAGACCAACGATAAGCGCAACACCAAAGGTCAGCATAACCGCAGGCGGTACAGCGGCTTCAGTCGCAATGCTATTGGTACGGATAACATCCATAATCGCAGCAAAAGGGCCTACTGCATTGGCAATATCGTTTGAGCCATGGCTAAAGGCAAAAGCAGAGGCGGTAAAGACTTGCATCCAGCTAAACATAATAAACGTCGCTTTGGTCAAATCCTCTTTATGTTTACCGCGGATACTCTTGGTATAGATAAAGGTCGCAAGCCACACCAGCGCCGCGATCATACCCATGATTAAAAAGCCTTGCAGCGTCGTCATGCCATTATTGACATTCTTTAGACCCTTAAAGATGACCAAAGAGGCCATGACCGCGCCGCCTGCTGCCGCAATGATAGGAACCCATTGCTTCAACGCTTTTAGCGTATCAAGGTTGCTGCGTTCATTTTCAATCTCATAAAGCTGTTTATAGTAGTCAGTCTCTAAATCTTCAACATCGCAATCATCATCTTTATAGATTTCTTGATCACGTAACATCGCTGACGTATAGGCCAGCTGTTCTGATTCTGTTAAACCGTCCAAAAATTCTTTGTGGTTTTGTTTTAAGGTTTTTTTGTCGCCTTTCAAAGTCGCAATGTGCGCCTCTGTTCTATCATTATATTCAATGATGTTTTTCTTAATCTGTCCATATAATACATAGGACAAAACGCCGCCCAATAGCGGTGACAATACCCAAGAAATCGCGATGGTGCCTATCGTACTCCAATTCACCGTTGATAATGCCATTTCAGTACCACCTAACGTGATACCTAATACAACAGAGCTACCAACAACGCCGCCAATAATAGCGTGCGTGGTCGAAACGGGCAGACCTTTTTTAGTGGCAAATAACAGCCAAAATGCGGCAGCGATGAGCGCTGACAGCATGACATAAATGAATTGGTTGGGCGTTACTGAAAGACCATCTAAATCGACAATGCCGCTTCGAATGGTATCGGTGACTTCACCACCTGCCAGTACGGCTCCGGACACTTCAAATATCGCTGCGATACCCAGCGCTTGCGGGATAGTCAACGTCCCTGCACCCACTGAGGTACCAAAGGAGTTGGCGACATCGTTACCACCAATATTGAATGCCATAAAGACACCAAAAGCGGTGGCCACAATAAATAGCGTCGTCTGTTGACGCATCGTGTAATCTAGACCCCACCACAAAAAGTAGGAGGTCATCGCAATCAGTAAAATGGCAAAAAATAGATTTATTCTCATAGAACCGACTGATTTGGCTGGCTCTGTAGAACTGTTGCTAATACCCATACGTTGATACGTCCTGCGTAAGCTGATTGAAATTATAGGCGGTTGATGACATTGCGCGGCTATTAATAATGCTCGTGATAGCTTCTGACATTAATATAACGTATATGAAACGCGCAATATGCTTGCTAAAAAACGGTTTTTCTTACTGCTATCTTGGTGCTCTACCCTAACGCTTATCTTTTATTTACTCGTATTTTATTTTACGTAAAGGCAGTAAATAAGGTAAAACACATCACTCAATATGTCACAAAGCCGCAAGGAATATTGCCAAATCGTCTGATTACAGCAGCTTGCGGCTTAGAGATGTCGTAGTAATAATTTTGGTGCTAATAACTGCTATTGTAAGAACCTTTGCCAAACTTATTAACCAGAGTGATTAAAATGTCTGTGTCAAAGGGTAAAAACACTCTACTCACTCAGTGAGTTTCGTGCACAGCAGGAGCTATTACGCGCCTATTATATTAAATATAAGCGCATAATGCATGATGATATTGCAAGATTTGTAACTGCCAGCATATGTGTTAGAAAACATCCTGCTGTAACGCCGCATTATACTCTCTTTCCCTGAATTTATTTAACGTTAAATATATAATAATGACCAATCACATATCAGCTGCCACACACCGCTGATAGTTGCTTAATCGCATGATCTAAAACATCCAAACGTGCTTGACGCTTCTCATTGGTCGCGATGACGCACCACGGTGCGTACTCTGTATCGGTACGTGCCAGCATATCCGCCGCAGACTGCACATAATCTGACCATTTATCACGGTTGCGCCAGTCATCGTCCGTCAGCTTAAACTGCTTGTGCGGTGTCTCCTGACGTGCCTCAAAACGTTTAAGCTGTTCTTTTTTATCGATAGCCAACCAGTATTTGATAACGATTGTCCCCGCCGCGGCTAAATCCGCCTCAAAACGATTGATTTCATCGTAAGCACGCTGCCATTCCTCATCCGTGGCAAAACCCTCAATGCGCTCAACCAAAACGCGCCCATACCAAGTCCGATCAAAAATGGCAATACGGCTAATACGGTCGGTTTGCTCGTTCGGAAGTTTGGTCCAAAAACGCCATAGATAAGGATGTTGCAGCTCATACAGCATTGGCGCACTGATATTATAAATTTGATACTCGCGTGGGTCGAGCGGCGCAACCAACCTTTTAATCGCGCCACCTTTGCCAGCAGCGTCCATTCCTTCAAAGGCAAAAACGATATGACGCCCTTTGCGCGCACGCAGCAACTGGGCAAGGCGAACTTGTTTTTCTACCAACGCATCACGGTAGTCCGACTTATCAATCTCTGCATCATCGATATCTTTTAAAAATTTAGGAATTTTTACGGGTTCAAACTTTGCTGATTTGAGTGCTTGCTGAGCTTGCTTCTTAGCCTTCGATTTATTAGAGGTTTGTACTGTATTTATTTTACTACTCATTAGCGCGGTTTGCATCGCTTGTAGCACTTCATGGCAAAAATGGTCAGCCGCATCTGACTTGTCATCACCATCAATGATGATCCAATCATCTTGCTGGCGTAGCAGAACGGTAGCCACTTGATTAAAGGTTTCGATAACTTTTTTACTATTCCAGTCAATTTGGTATAAAAACTGCGGATCGGCTTCATCGTCATTCAGTCGCGCTTGCAACGTTTCGATATCGACATGGAACCAGCATTTAAGCAGTCGGGTTTGATTGGCAGCGAGGTCCTGTTCGAACGCTTGTAGTTTAATAAGCTGCTGCTGTAAATATGCTTGCCATTGCGCAATCGGTAACGCTTTGTCCTTGTCAGACTTGTCATTGTCAGGCTTTGTGCGTTTTGATTTTAGATTTTTTGACTGTTCCTTATTATCACTATCATTATCATTGTCTGACGTTGCCATACGCATGACGTTATAAAGCAAGTCAGCATACCAGTTGCCAAAATGAACCATCACATCGCCATGACGGGGTAACGCCTTGGTATGTGCCTGCCAAATCGGCTGATATGCTAAGGGACAATCACCAACGGTTGCCTCAACTTTAAGTAGTCGAGGATCTACCCATTGGCGCAATTGCTTGACAGCGGTACCCTTGCCTGCCTGCTCCATACCATTGACCAATACCAATAGCCCTGTTGGTTTATTGAGGATTGGCGGCGTCTGTTGCCGCGTTGCTCGTAGAGCATATTGGGCCGTGACCAGTGCCAATCTCAGTGCATCTTTGTCCATAGAAAACTGGCTCAGGGGATTGGGGGTTAGGCGCTCATCGACAATTTGCTCACTAAATTGTGTACTTAGCGCTTGTGGTGCGGTGGATTCAGTCGTCTTATTATTTTTGCTCATAACTGTCATCATCCTATGATTGAAAGCGTATTAGCGTCATCATAGCATTGCAGCAATTCGGTAAATAACGCTGCTATGTAACAGTTTGACATTTGTATTCTGCTTTATTTTCTTTTAAGGTGAACACAATCTCAGACACATGCTGTAATCACGCTCTATAAATACAAAAACCAAAAATATAAAACACGGTTTATCCTGAGCTTTTTATTCGCAACCTTTTAATCCTCTTTACTTTTATGCAGGTTTACTGACCATGGCCTCTTTAGCCGACTTACAACAACATTTGAACCGTTTTTGGGCACTGCCTTATCATGAAGATTTGGCATTAAACGATAAACTTAGCGAGGTGCAAGCTTGGCAACGAGATCGTATTCAGAACACTCATAAAACCTTATTTGAACAACCTCAAAATCAGCTGATGGCAGATTATTTTTTGACACAATTGTATGGCGGCGATGAGTTTAAATTGCTGGCCAGACAGTTAGAACGTATTGTGCCTAAAGCGCAAAAAGTTGAACGTTTTGCGCCAGCAGCGGCTTTAGAGACTGGCAGCATGGCAATACAAGCAGCTATCTTAGCGATAGAGCTAGATTTACATTTAGCAGAATGGCTATTGGCCCAAGATTTAGCCGTTAACGAAGACAGCATGCTGAACGCCTATCGTGCGGTCAATGAAGCCGACACCAGACGTATCCAAATTGGTCACTTAAAAGAGGTGTGCTATCGTACTGATAAATATATAAACTCTTTTATGTTGCAAAAAGCCTTTGCCTTAGCAAAAGGCACCGCCTACCGTTACAACTATCAGCCTTTGTATGAATTTATCGATTCAGGCTTTAAAGCGATGAAACCACTAAAAAGTGTCAGCGGCTTTATTGAACCATTTTGTGAGCGTGAGCTTGAGATTATTGACCGTGTTCATGAGACGGATAATGGCGGTAAGCCAATGACGTTTGGTGTATGATAGACGCATCATTTGCTTGGTTAGCTGCTATTTTATACCTTGCAAACCAATAATCATAAAAGTGAATAACAGGATAATGCTATGACCGATAACACCCATAATAACAACACGCATCTCAATCAAAAGCCTACCATCAATGGTCATTTACAAGATAAATTGGTCAGAGATAGCATCACCCACAATCAAAATATTACGGCACAAGTGCAAGCACGTCAAAGCTATGAAACTAATACCACGCTTAATATGGGGATTGATGCTGGCATCGAAAACAGCAAGAGAAATGACTTTACACAAGTCCAAGACCTACCAACGGGAACGCCACAAGGCCAACAAACCACTATGCCAAACCATACTACCAGCAACAACGCCAATAACAACACTGTAGACAATGCATCTGCACAAATACAAACCGCCAAACAAACACTTTTTAATCAGCGTGATGACATCAATAATCCGCATACGCCTGATACTGACGGTAATGAAGAAACGCATTTTGGCTACAAGACTGTAAATAAAGCTGAAAAACAAGCACGCGTTGCGGACGTATTTACCTCAGTTGCCAAAAAATACGACATCATGAACGACTTAATGTCATTTGGTATCCATCGTCTATGGAAGCGTTATGCCATTAGCTTATCAGGTGTGCGTGCGGGTCAACATGTGCTTGATATCGCTGGTGGTACAGGTGATTTAGCCAAAGTATTTAGTCGTGAAGTCGGTAGAAATGGCCATGTGGTGTTATCAGATATCAATGCCGCCATGTTAGAAGTCGGTCGTGAACGCTTAATCAATGCTGGCTGCAACAACGTCGATTTTGTACTTGCCAATGCAGAAACACTCGCGCCATTTGATGACAATAGCTTTGATTTGGTCACTATCAGCTTTGGTCTACGTAATGTCACGGACAAAGACGCAGCGCTCAAATCGATGTACCGTGTGCTTAAGCCAGGTGGACGTTTATTAATTTTGGAGTTCTCAAAACCTGTATTTGAGCCATTGTCTAAAGCCTATGATTTATACTCATTTACCGCCTTACCTATTATGGGCAAGCTGATTGCCAATGATTCTGAGAGTTATCAATATTTGGCCGAATCGATTCGTATGCATCCTGATCAACAGACGTTGAAACAAATGATGCAGCAAGCGGGCTTTGAAAATTGTGATTATCATAACTTGACGGCTGGTATTGTCGCTGTCCATCGCGGCTTTAAAGCGTAATATTAAGTTAAAAACTATCGTAATAGACATGCCATCACGTAAAGTGGTGGCAACTGACCTTTACAAATGATGCGCTCTTTTCAGGCGCTCAACTGACTATGCGAGAGCCTTATGCTGACTGTTCTACTTTTGGCGGGTGCCGAAAAGCTGATTAACCTTGCTATTGCTAGTGATGAAATTACCAAATCAGGATTGGCACCGCTTGCTGGCAAAGTGTTGCGACTCAATATGGCCATGCCTGAGATTCGTTTGGATATTTTATTCACTCATGAGCGTTTGCGTTTTGAGCCGGTGACAACCGAGAGTGTGTTTGAGCAAAGTGGCGCGATGAACGAGCACCAACAAGCCAGTATGGAGCGCGCACGGATTGGTCATAGTCGCCCAGACTGTACCATTACTGTAGATAACCCAGCGCAACTGCTGAATCTGATGCGTGGTGCCGAAGGCAATTTACCTATCGCGGGTGATTACAAGGTACTAATGCAGCTCAAACAACTGGTCGCAGGTTTCGATCCAGATGTTGCAGGACAGCTTGAGCCATTTATTGGTAAGCCGATGGCCAGTCAGTTACATCTACTTATATCACAGCTAAAAGGTAACTGGCGTCATAGTGCCAAACGCGCTTTTGACGATGTCAGCGACTGGGCTAATGAGGTAGCAGGTAATAGTGCTCCTGATCCTACCGAGACAGCAGAAGTAAACGATCTTAAGCAGCAACTGTTAAAGCTGCGGGCTGATGTCGAACGTGAAGAGGCCAAACTTGCTGCTATCAAAGATGAACAGGCACGATTTCTCAATAACTCGTTTCATCAATAACTGTTGTCGTCGATGATCGCTAAATTCTATTATCGATAGCGCTTTTTATAGATAAGTGCAATTTATAGATAAGTGCAATTTATAGATAAGCACAGTTTATAAATAAGTGCAGTGCCCACCCTATTTTCGACTTTCTTTAGAGTACCCATACCTCATGCTATTATCTCATCGCGCCCGTTTACTTGAGCTTTGGCGTATCGCCGCAACTTATCGCATCGATACTCATCTTTCTATCGAAGACGCGCCACAGCTGCAACCTTTGGCGCGTTTGATTCGCCTACATCCAGCGGCGTGGGGTAAAAAACACCAACCCAATGCGATTAAATATGCACTTGAAGACATGGGCACACTGTTTTTAAAGCTCGGACAACTATTGTCAACGCGTCGCGATTTAGTGCCGCCTGAGATTATCGAGCAATTGGTTCAACTACAAGATAAAGTCAAACCTTTCAATTCTGATGTGGCCATTACCCAAATCCAAGACCCTAAACACGGTCTTGGTCAATCGATTGGCACCTTGTTCGCACGCTTTGATGTCAAACCTCTAGCGGCGGCTTCTATTGCCCAAGTACATACTGCTGCGCTGCATGATGGTCGTGAAGTGGTGGTAAAAGTGGTGCGTCCTGATATTCGTACCACCATCATTGCTGATTTTGAGCTACTACGTGAGCTGGCCAATTGGGCATCAGCGCGTATTGAAGCGGCACGTGCCATTCATATCATCGATATTGTCGAAGACTATCGCCAAGTGATGTTAAACGAGCTGGATTTGATCTTAGAGGCAGACAATACCACTCAGATGCGCAACAACTTCTTGGGTTCCGCATTGATGTACGTACCAGAAGTCTATGATTCTGCCAAAAATGTGATGGTCATGGAGCGTATCCAAGGCGTTCCTATCTCGCAAGTTGAAGTGTTTGATAAGCTAGGTTATGACCGAGCAGCACTAGCAGAAAAAGGCTTAACGATATTTTTCACCCAAGTTTTTCGCGATAACTTTTTTCATGCCGATATGCATCCGGGTAATGTCTTTGTAGAGACGCCGCCGGTTAAAACGCTCACTGCAGATATGGCAGCGATTGACTTAGGGCACGAGCCGCGCTATATCGGGCTTGATTGCGCCATCATGGGTACGCTATCAAAAGACGATCAGCTCATTGTGGCGCGCATGCTGTTGGCGGTGATGAATAACAACTTTACGGCGATGGTTGATATCGTCAGTAGAGCTGGCTGGATTCCACCAAATACAGACAAGCATGCCCTAATGCGCGATATGAAACGCACGGTTGGACCTATGCTACAAAAGTCTATCAATGATATCGACTTTGCTGGTGTCTTAATGCAAATCTTAGATATCGCCCGTCGTCACCATATGAGTATTCCGCCGCAACTCATGCTGCTATTGAAGACCTTGGTTCATGTCGAAGGACTCGGTCGCGACTTGTATCCTGACCTTGATATCTGGTCACTTGCCAAGCCGATTTTAAGCAGTTGGATTAAAGAGCAGCTTGATCCGATGCGTAATTTACAACAGCTGCGTCAGCAGTTACCAGAGATTTTATTATCGACGACTGATATTCCAAAGCTACTGGATCAAGGCTTACAAAGCCTTGCCTCACAAGGATCACGCCAAGACAGTCAACTGCGAGAAATACAACAAATTCGTGCGGATATGCTTAATGATCGCCGCCGAGATTGGCTAGCACTGTCAGGTTTTGCCATTTTCATTGCCATTGCAACACAGGTTGTTGGCTGGCTCTCGCCTATCTTTTATATATTGGCTATTTTGGTTGTCGTTTGGCGTATTTTAGCCTAACGCTTCGTTATTTTTAATGAAAATAAGTATTGGTTAATAGCCATTACTATCTAATTTTTATTCAATAAGCTCTCACTCACTTTCATTGCTTTTTAGTAACATTTAAAGTGAGTGAGAGCTTAATCTTTACATTGCCTCATTTCTCATTGTGTCGTTAAAAAAGACGCCCTGTATAGGAGTCACCCATGTCTACCTCTAAAATATCAATTGCTAAAAAAGACCACAGCGAGGCTATTGCTGCCTTACAAACTCGTTTCGGTAAACAACTTACTACCAATATAACGGTACGTGAGCAGCATGGGCATACGATGACGTGGCTTGCCAATCAGCCACCCGATGCCGTCTTGGCAGTACAAGATAAGCACGAGGTAGCAGCTGCGGTGGAGATTTGCAATCAGTATCAAATGCCAGTGATTGCATTTGGTATTGGCTCATCCTTAGAAGGTCAATTAAATGCGCCATATGGCGGATTATGCATCGATATGCATGCGATGGATGGAATATTGCAGGTACATAATGAAGATCTGACGGTGACCGTACAACCAGGCGTCACACGTGAGCAGCTCAATCACTACTTACGTGATACAGGACTGTTTTTTCCAATAGATCCGGGTGCCAATGCCAGTATCGGCGGTATGGTCGCCACTCGCGCTTCAGGCACCAATGCGGTACGTTATGGCACGATGAAAGATGTGGTACTCGCGCTTGAGATAGTCACCGCTAGTGGAGAGATTGTCCGCACTGGTACCCGTGCCAAAAAATCTGCAGCGGGTTATGACTTGACGAGATTAATGATCGGCTCAGAAGGGACACTTGGTATTGTTACTGAGGTGACGCTTAAACTATTCGGCATCAGCGAGTGTATTGGTAGCGGTATTTGCCATTTCACAACGATTGAGGATGCCTGTCAGGCAGTGATGCTGACCATTCAAATGTGCTTGCCGATTGCGCGCATTGAGCTACTTGATGCCATGCAAATTAAAGCCTGTAATCAATATGCCAATCTTGATCTGGATGAGACGCCTACCCTATTTGTAGAGTTTCATGGCACAGATGCCAGCGTCGCTGAACAAGCTCAAATCTTTACGGATATTATCGAAGAATTCGGCGGTCGTGACTTTGCTTGGGATACCAATGAAGCCGAGCGCAAACGTCTGTGGCAAGCACGGCATAACGCTTATCATGCCAGCTCTGCTCTACGTCCTGAAGCCAGCGCCTTATCGACGGATGCTTGTGTGCCTATTTCACGATTAGCAGAATGCGTCAGTGCAACAGCAAAAGATATCGAAGCATCGGGTATGATTGGGCCTATCGTCGGTCACGTTGGCGATGGTAATTTTCATGTTTTGTTATTAGTCGATACTGAAAATCCTGAAGAAATCGCTACCGCTGACGGCATTATCAGCCGCCTTGCCAGCCGTGCAATTGAGATGGATGGCACTTGTACAGGTGAGCATGGCATCGGGCAAGGCAAACAAAAATATATGCAGCAAGAGCACGGTAATGCCTTAGTGCTGATGCAAGCGATTAAATCAGCTCTTGACCCTAACAATATCTTAAATCCGGGTAAAATATGGCCTGAACCTTTACCCGCTGTTTAATGGTGCTTATAAGAAATCAAAGCCTAAAAAATGCGCCTACGTTTAACTAGAGTATTAAACGTAGGCGCATTTTTTAGGCTAATTTCATAACATCTGGTCAATCGCCATCTGGGTCAGTACGCGTCCACGTGCAGTACGTAATACGTAGCCTTGCTGAATAAGGTATGGCTCAATCACATCCTCAAGCGTACCACGATCTTCAGCCATTGCTGCTGCTACCGCTTCAACGCCAGCTGGACCACCATCAAAACGTTCGTGCAATATCTCAATATAACGTCTGTCCAAATGATCAAGACCACGTCTATCAACTGCCAGCATATCGAGCGCACTGCCCGCAATCGCGCCATTGATGCTACCGTCGCCTCTCACTTCAGCATAATCACGTACACGGCGTAATAAACGATTGGCAATCCTTGGCGTACCACGCGCGCGACGAGCAATCTCCACCGCGCCATCTTCACTCATCGGTACACGCATCAAACGGGCGGCACGACTCACAATCGTGGTCAAATCAGCAATATTATAAAATTCGAGCCGCTGCACAATGCCGAAACGATCACGCAGTGGTGAGGTCAATAATCCTGCTCGCGTGGTTGCCGCGACTAAGGTAAACGGCGGTAAATCCAGCTTAATAGAACGTGCCGCAGGCCCTTCACCAATCATAATATCCAGCTGAAAGTCTTCCATGGCGGGATACAGTATCTCTTCAATAACGGAACTCAATCGATGAATTTCGTCGATAAATAGCACATCACCTTCTTCTAGATTGGTCAGCATGGCTGCCAAATCACCGGGGCGCTCAAGCACAGGTCCTGAGGTAGAACGCAAGTTGCCACCCATTTCACGAGCAATAATATTGGCAAGCGTCGTTTTTCCAAGACCAGGCGGACCAAAAATCAAAGTATGATCTAATGCCTCGCCTCGTCCACGTGCGGCGCCAATAAACACCTCCATCTGCTCACGTACCACAGGCTGACCAATATATTCAGCCAATAATGCCGGTCGAATATTGGAATCAGGCGCATCGCCTGCCCCTTCGAATGGATTAATCAAACGATCTTGCATCATAGGTTTTATCATTATATTAAAAAATTATTTTTAAAGAATAGGTATAAATAGCATAACCAAACGCTACGTATAAGTCATGCAAAACATCATAAAGCAGCGACTAAATAAAGCACAGCCTAAAACAAAAATAAGCGACAATGAATGTCGCTTATCTGTTTAAGAGTTATTGATACTTATTGATAGTAGTGAGCTGAATGAATCAAAATCCTGACAACTGTTGCAGTGTGGCTTTTAACAATCCTTGCGTATCGACAAAGGTATTACCATTACTCTTAGCGGCTTTAATCGCTTGCTGTGCCTCTCTTTCTTTATAGCCCAAGCTAATCAACGCGCCTTCTACCTCAGCGATGATGCTGCCCTCGTGAGACACCTCAGCAGGTTGCATGGCAAACTCTAAATGACTGCTATCGACTTCGATATTTTTCAGCTTATCTTTTAGCTCAATCAATAAGCGCTGCGCTGTTTTTTTACCGATACCCGGAATACGGGTTAATGCCGTCTCTGACTCTTGCTCGACATGCATCTTTAGCTCAGCAGCTGACATCGCAGATAGCATTGCTAACGCCATTTTTGCGCCAACGCCATTGATCTTGATCAATTGCCGAAAGACGTCACGCTCTTTACGATCGATAAAACCATAAAGCAGCTGCGCATCTTCGCGCACATGAAAGTGCGTCCAAATGCTCGCCTGTTCATTGAGACGCAACTGGCAAAATGACGGTAGCGGCAGCTCTATATCGTAGCCGACACCAGAGGTAGTCATGACACAGGCAGTCGGTGCCATCAAATACTGCACTTGACCACTAATCAATCCAATCATAATCCACTACCTTTATTAGAGCTGATATAAAAAATGAACTGAGCTGCTATTTAATGATAAATGCTATTAAATAAGCATATCTTGTTGGCAACGCTTATTTATAAAAATCGACCATACCTTCAAGGCTGATTGGACGAATTTTATGCGCTTGCCCAGCTGAGCCAAAGGCTTCAAAACGATTGGTACAGATATCTGACATTGCAACCATAGAGGCTTTGAAGTATTTACGCGGATCAAATTCGCTAGGGTTTTCTGCAAGGAATTTACGAATAGCGCCCGTTGATGCCAAACGCAAATCGGTATCGATATTTACCTTACGCACACCATGCTTAATCGCTTCAACGATTTGCTCAACCGGTACACCATAAGTCTCACCGATGTTGCCACCATTTTCATTGATAACTTTTAACCACTCTTGCGGCACTGATGACGAGCCATGCATGACCAAATGAGTGTTAGGAATACGGGCATGAATCTCTTTTACACGCTCAATCGATAGGATGTCGCCTGTCGGTGGACGGGTGAATTTATAAGCGCCATGACTGGTACCGATAGCAATGGCTAACGCATCGACGTTGGTGTCTTTAACGAACTGTTCTGCTTCATCAGCACTGGTCAATAGCTGCTCGTGATCTAATACGCCTTCTGCGCCAGAGCCGTCTTCTTCACCAGCCATACCAGTCTCAAGACTACCTAAGCAACCAATTTCACCTTCTACTGAAACACCGCACGCGTGTGCCATCTTGACAACTTCGCGAGTCACGCTGGCATTGTAATCATAATCCATTGGCGTTTTACCATCTTCACCGAGCGAGCCGTCCATCATCACTGATGAGAAGCCAAGCTGAATTGAGCGTTGGCAAATCGCTGGTGACATACCATGATCTTGATGCATAACGACTGGAATATGTGGCCACTCTTCGATAGCAGCAATAATCAGATGACGCAAAAATGCAGAGCCTGCATAACTACGTGCACCAGCACTAGCCTGTACGATAACAGGAGAATCACAGGCGTCGGCTGCCATCATGATTGCACGCATCTGCTCTAAATTATTGACATTGTAAGCAGGGACACCGTAGTTATTTTCGGCAGCATGATCTAGAAGTTGACGTAACGATATTAAAGCCATAAGACGCTCTCTGATTAAATTTTGAATATGATATTAAGAAATCATTCTTAAAAATACGATGTTGCAACAATTGCCCTAAAATCCTAGCCTGATAATAATCAGACCAGCAAAAAACCGGTGTTTTTTGATCGTAATTATTACGCCGTGATTATAGCAAAAATTGCCAGCGCTTCGTAGCGGTTAACCGACTATTTCTTTCTTTGCTTGATTCATAAAACAGAATGATAGCGAGTTTCATAAAACAATTTGATAAGTTCCATATGATACGCAGCTGATTGAAAAAATGGATAAAACTCGTACACCATATTCTTGACTGACTAAGGCCTGCCCTCAATTCAATCAATGGATATTTAAATGGGCTAAAGATGAGGACACACCCTAACCTCTAAATTGTGATTTTAAATACAAAAAAGCCTTGGCTATCACCAAAGCTTTTTAAATATTTTGAGGGCTTATACAGCAATCAATATCTGCAACCAACAGCTTAATAAGCTATTCATTAATCGATAAATTAGTAGATCAATGGCTTAGGTTCAGTTGCTTATGTATTGATGATTAGTACTGTTGTTCTGCTTCTACTGCGTTTTCACTGGCTTTATTCTCAACAGCAGATGCGCCATCGGCAACCACTTCAGCAGTTTTGGCAACGGCTTCATTTGCGCCTACCACAACTGCTTCACCAGTGTTTTTTAGTGCATCTGTAGCAGCAACACCGGCAGTTTCAGCGCCTTCGGCAACTTCAGTACCAGCATTTTGTGCAGCAACTTCAGCTTCAGCAGCGGCGGCTTCTGTTTCAGCAGCGGCAGTATCAGCGTTAGCAGCAACATCATCACCAGCAGACTCAACAGCAGCTTCGGCGTTCTCTTCTGTTTGTTGGCTACATGCAGTGATTGCAAAAGTACCAGCAAGTACGCTAGCAAGTAATAAATGGCGTTTTAACATAATAAATCCCTCATAAATAAAGCATGTCAAATACATGATTTGCGCTATTTTATAGAGTGCAAATTAGACATGCAATCATAATTTTCAGTATAGAAACAAATAATTACTACTTAATAATAATGAGTGGCCACTGACTCTTATTTCTCTTAAAACAATAAGATAAGAATAGTAGCCAAAATATTATTGATACAGCGTACATGAGATGGTGAGGCTAAATTGTACGGCTAATGTTACTCATCTGCTAAATATCGTTAAAGCGTTACGCATCAATCTGTAGAGCAGCAACCGCAGGCAATACTTTGCCTTCTACAAACTCTAAAAATGCGCCACCACCTGTTGACATGTAGCTAACGCCATCTGCCACTTGATATTTATCAATTGCAGCAAGCGTATCACCACCACCAGCGATCGAAAATCCTTCGCTGTTTTTAACGGCATTTGCTATGATTTGTGTGCCCTGACCAAAAGCATCGACTTCAAAAACACCGACTGGACCATTCCATAAAATGGTTTTTGCGTTGATAATAGCATCCGCTAATTGCTTAGCACTTTCTGGAGCGATGTCCAATATCATGTCATTTTCGCCAATCGTATCGACAGATTTGATGGTCGCAGTGGCTTGTTGTAATGAGCCTGTGAAGTCAGCAAAATCAATCTCATTTTTATCAGCAACGACAACATATTCAGGTAATAAAATCTCAGTCTTAGTCATAATGTCACGAGCTGTCTCAACCAAGTCCGCTTCATAAAGTGATGCACCAACGCTATGACCTTGCGCGGCTAGGAAGGTATTCGCAATACCGCCACCAACGATAATCTGCGAGCATAATTCAGACAAACTGTGCAGCACTTCTAGCTTTGTCGATACTTTTGAACCACCAACGATTGCTAACATTGGCTGTGCTGGGGTCTCAAGTGCCAAGCTTAACGCATCAAGCTCAGCCGCCAATAAAGGTCCTGCACAAGCTGTTTTTCCTGCTCGATGCATAGCTTGAGTAACGCCTTCTGTTGAGGCCTGCGCACGATGTGCGGTGCCAAATGCATCCATCACGAATACATCGCATAAATCAGCGTATTTCTGTGCTAAATCCGCATCGTTTTTCTTTTCGCCCTGATTAAAGCGCACATTTTCTAATAGCACGACCTCGCCTGCTTTAATTGCCACGCCTTTAGTAAGGTAGTCATTGTTTAAGCTAACGGGCTTTGAAAGTTGTGTGGCTAATTTATCGCTTAAATATTCAGCCACTGGTGCTAGCGAATATATCGATTCAGGACTGCCTTCAGCTGGACGACCTAAGTGTGAACAAACAATAACGGCCGCGCCTTTTTCTAACGCCATCTTAATCGTAGGCAAACTGGCTTGTAGGCGTGCATCACTGGCGACTTTACCGTTTTTAATAGGCACATTGAGATCTTCACGAATCAACACCACTTTATCCGTTAAGCTCAGCTCACTCATACGCAAAAAATTCATTACCTGCTCCTATGCATCATCTCTTGTTAATCTATCGGTTGGCTTTTTACTCATTACTGAAAATATTTATCAAATCGGCTGCTCTTGTCCATAGCTGTATAAAAGTAACCAAGCAAGAATTTGAGGCGGTGTATTCTAGCAGTTTTCTAGCAAGTGCTCATAAAGAACGCACTATTAAATTTTACTCGGGCGTGTCCTTATTTTGAAAATGGGGATAAAAATAAGACAAATGGCTAAATTTTAATAAAAATCAGTAACATTTCATGGTGGCACTTAGTAATAAGGCTGTTTAAGATACTATTAGCACTGATAATAAATAATACCTAAAATAAAAATAACCCATTAGGAGAACCCAATGAGTATCGACCTTCAAGCTGCCAAACAAAACCTACTAACACTTAAAGAAGAATATGAGACTCGTATCGATAAAATCGAAGATCATATCCAAAACCCGCAAGACGACCTCAATGAGCATTGGGAAGACCAAGCCATCTCTTATCGTCAAAATGACATGCGTACAAATTTGATGGTTGAAGCCCGTCAAAGTTTGATCTATGTCGAAAATGCATTAAGCCGTATTGAAAATGGGACTTATGGTAAATGTGAAGTCTGCGGCGAGCAAATTGAAGAGCAACGCTTACAAGCACTGCCTTACGCTACACTATGTATGGAACATGCTGAATAATGACTCATTTTACTCTAAGACAGCCATTCTAAACCAAAGTTCCAGTAATCAAGCAGGCGTTTTCCATTGAGAGAACGCCTGCTGCCATTGTTTACAGCGCGCAGCGATTTGATCCACGGGCAAATCCATAATATCTCCAACGACCGCCACGTAAGTAATGGGCAAACCTGCCAGCTCGGTGACATTTTCTGCCGTCAAGCCACCGATAACACATATCGCTATATTTTGCTGACAGCCATCTATGAGCTGCTGGCGCGAGATAATATTGGCGTTAGGTTTTGTATTTGAGGTAAAGATCGCACCCATAGCGGCATAGCTTACGCCCTCATTTTTTGCTTCTTCAACCAGTTCTATCTTGCCATGACAAGTTCGTCCGATCATTTGGTTGGCATGTAATTCGTGCTTAGCATCAGTGACTTCGCCATCTTGTTGACCCAAATGCACACCAACGCCGAGCTTGGCAGCCAGTTTAATATTGTCATTGATGACGACTGGTACGTTGTACGCTTTCGCCAACTCAACTATTTGTCTAGCCTCTTCGTATAGACGAGACTCACCATCAGGTAGCGCCAATATCTGCTTGCGACGAATTTGTAACAGCGCAATGAATCCTGTTGCTAATGCTGCTTCTAATTTGCGATACAGCAGCGCAAACTCATCGTCATTGGTCAGTAAATATAGCTTTGGCGCTGGTATAACAGTCGATGTTTGAATCATATTATTTTTCCTAGAGTGTGTCCTCATTTTAAAAATGGAGATAAAAATGAGATAAATTTTTAGCCCATGTAGAAGTCCATTGATTAAATTAAAGACACACCTTAAATTCAACACAATAAAAAGGCTGTTATATCAAATAACAGCCTTTTTATAAATGCTAAAACAGTAGAGTTATACCGTGCGGCGTGTCGCTAAACTGTTTAGAATATTTTTGGCATCACCCCAACGTGTGGCTGAGCTGTTCGCTCCTAAGATGACGATAATTGCTGGGCGGTTATTCACACGCGTTTCCATGACTACACAACGACCAGCTTCATTGATGAAACCTGTTTTTGAGATACCAATTGGATAATCACCGGCACGAACTAAGCTACTGGTGTTATTGGCTTTATAAGTACGGTTACCACTTGAGTAGTTAGACACATAAAAGTCATAGCTCTTAGTGGTCGAGAAACGACGAATCACGTCATAGTTACCCGCCGCGCGAACCATTTTAACCAAGTCATTTGATGAAGCGACGTTGCGCTTATCAAGACCCGTTGGATCACCAAAGAAAGCTGTGGTCATACCCAGATCTTGAGCTTTACGATTCATGGCACGTATAAAGGCGGTATAGCCACCTGGATAATTACGCGCTAAACTCTTTGCTGCTGGGTTTTCTGATTTCATCAATGCCATGAGCAACATCTCGGCACGATTCAAACGATCGCCTGATTTAAGGTTAGAGCTGGCACGCTTAGGGCCGACGAAATCTTCTGGATCGAGTGTGAGCTCTTCACGCATATCGAGACCAGCATCCAATACGACCATGGCCGTCATCACTTTAGAGATACTGGCCATTGGACGTGCAATGTCAGCATCTTTTTCATAAATAGATTCGCCCGTTTCAGCATCGATGACCGCAACACTACGCGAATCAGTGCTGATCGGTATCATGTTACTGCTACCAAATGAGCCACGATACGTTGTATTGTAGCTATTACTGCTATTGTAACTGTTATTACTACTACCGAAGCTATTGGCGTTGGTGATACTGGTCGTACCATTGCCACTATCAACTTTCTTGATAGCTGAGCCTTTGGATTTGTACATAATATTGCGTGCTTCAGACAAACTATCGGCACCGCCCCAACTCATGCGAGCACTAGAGCTAGTGTCAGCGCTACCATTAATAGTAAGTGCGGCTTGTGCAGCACTGCCCAAACTCAATGAAATCATAGCAGCGATTAATTGCTGTTTGGTTAATGGTAGTTGCTTCATTATGCCTCCTGCTGTCACGATGCTGTTAATTAGAGAATCAGTTACATACTAACTAATAGCAACAACGTACGTAGCGTTTATGAATGGGTTTATAAGTACTCGTATAGAGTTTTTGTATTTTTAGTGTATCATGGTTTGCATTTAAGTTTAATGTATCAAGCTGATTTAATAATTTATTTTGGTGTAATTCAAATTTTACTACAACCACTTTATATTACAGAAACATTGACTCACATTTCAGCAATATATCTTAACTTTGAACACTGTAATTATTCGTTTTTTGTTATATTAAACAATGGTATCTATCTAAAAGATTAGCAATATTTTATTTTTTTCAAAAACTAAAAAAACGACTCTAATGATTTTATTTTTTGTCATTTAGCGTCAATAAAAGCCTTCATTCTGACAAACAACAAAGAGTATCGTTATGATTAAAGTACTGGTAGTAGATGATCATGATTTGGTGAGAATGGGTATTAGTCGCATGTTGTCAGATAGTATCGATATCGAAGTAATCGGCGAAGCAGACAGCGGTGACATGGCCATCAAATTGGCCAAACAATTGCGCCCTGATGTGGTTTTGCTTGATGTCAATATGCCTAATATTGGTGGGCTTGAAGCAACCAAACGCTTAATTCAGCTGGATATGGGTATCAAAATATTGGCCGTCAGCAGTATGTCAGCGCAGCCGTATCCTTCGATGCTTATCAAAGCGGGGGTCAATGGCTATATTACGAAGGGCACGCCGCTCGATGAGATGATTCGCGCTGTCAAAAAAATCTATCAAGGTGGTCGTTATTTTAGCCAAGATGTCGCTGAGCAACTGGCTGATGTTTTGCTGTCAGATAATGCCAACTCGCCTTTTGACTTACTGAGTGATCGCGAAAAACAGGTGGCAATGATGGTCGTTAACTGTCAAAGCCCGCAGCAAATCGCTGACCAACTATTTGTGAGTGTCAAAACCATCAACACTTACCGCTATCGTATTTATGAGAAAGTTGGGGTTGATAGCGATGTGAAGTTAACACATTTGGCCATTCGTCATGGTCTAATTCAGCCATAACTCATTAGGGCGTGTCCTCAATTCAACTGATGGACATCTACATGGGCTGAAAATGGCTAAATTTTATCAAGTATCGTCAAATATCCTGATATTAATGGCGATATATTCCTTGTTTGATTGTAATTTATCTGATTTTATCTCTATTTTAAAATGAAGATACACCCTAGCAACTGTTCCCTTATTGCGGTCAATCTATGAAGCCTGCTACTAATATCGTTTCTGCTGTTACTCACTATTTGCATCGTGATGACACGCTATCTCCACCTCAATTGCGCAGGTTAGGGCTTATTTATAGCAGTTACCGCTTTGCTGTTAGTCTGTTTTCTCTACTGATGGTATATATCACCGCTCACTCTGACAACAGCCTCTCTCTACCAAGCTTTTTACAACAAACAACCCTTAGCTTTTATTTCCTGCTTAGCCTTATTTTACTTGGCTTGTTTTATGTCGTTAATCAGCAAATGCGGCGACAGTTGGCCTTTGGTTTAGTATTAGACGTCATTATATTAAGCTTGTTGTTATATACAGCGGGTGCGCCTGATTTACAGTTGACCATGTTGTATATGGTGGTCGTCGCAGCGAGTTTTATGTTGCTACACGGCTCGCAAGCCTTAATTATTACCCTACTCGCTATTATTTTTGTCATTTATCAGCAATTTTTTTATGCCATTGCCAATAGCATGAGCTTAGCAAATTTAGGGGACGCATTGCTCATGTCAGCCAGCTTTTTGGCGGTTGGTGGTTTGAGCTGGTCCATCTCACAGCGTTTGGTACAACTTGAGAAAGTAGCAGCGAGTCACGCTAAAGAAGTTGAACGATTAAACGTCATCAACCAAGAAGTCATCACGCAAATGGCTAATGGTGTCATCGTCATCGATAAACAGCATATCGTTTTAGCAAACCTTGCCGCTCACCAATTACTTAGCCTTTCGCCCACCCCTTCCGTATCATTGTACAACACCTCTATTGATATAAAAGATACTCGAAACAATACTCGCAGTGCACTATTATCTAACTTTCAGCAGCAGCTTGGTCAACAACACACGCAGCTATTTAAAGCCTGTTTGTCAGTAGCGGTAGGCCAATCACGCACCTTTATTTATGATTTGCCTGCAGTCGCAAACGCTTCCATATTCGGTAAACTGCGCGTACAAATCATTCCATTGAAAGATGACAGTAAACTGATAATGTTAGAGGACTTACGCCGCGAGCAAGCCAGTGCCCAACAATTGAAGCTGGCTTCTTTAGGGCAATTGACGGCGAGCATCGCCCATGAAATAAGGAATCCTTTGGCAGCGATATCACAAGCCAGCCAATTATTAATGGAGGATGTTATAGAAGCCAATCTAGAATTCGATACAGCAGATAATACGATAACGGCGACTATCTCAAATGACGATATGGCAGCGAATCATGAGCTTTATCAAATGATATTTTCACAAACAAAACGTGTGAATCGTATTATCGAAGATGTACTAAAACTGTCTCGCCAGCAAACCGCAAACCAGCAAGCGATTATACTGACAGACTGGATGCCAACATTTTTAGAGAACTACTTTCAAGGACACGATGTTTTTCTACATGTAAAAACACAACCGACCATATCATTCGACACGCATCAACTAGAGCAAGTCTTAATCAATTTAATTAACAATGGCTTGCGCTACAGTAGCTACGACCACCCTCATGCCTATGTGGAAATCGAGATTTATTGTGCGGATAACGATGTTATAATTGATATCTTGGATGCTGGTCGCGGGGTTAGCACCAAAGACCTAGAACATTTGTTCAATCCATTTTTTACGACAGATCAAGCAGGGACAGGCTTGGGACTGTATCTATCACAAGCTTTTTGTGAGGCCAACCAAACTCGTTTGCTTTATATTCCTGAACATGAGAAAACCTGTTTTCGCTTGATAGCACCTGCTATTAGTGCTGATACTCATGTAAATAAAACTGAACATAATGTTAATACCACTATTTTATAAATATTAACGTTACCAAGTATTAACATTACATAGAATACTTTGCCATTAAGGCCTCTTGGTTTTTACCATTTTATAGCTATTGAATACGATGAGATGATGTATGACAACAACCGCGCTAGTCGTTGATGACGAAGTGGATCTGTGCCGATTGATGCAAATTACTTTGACCAAAATGGGCATTAAAAGTGATGTAGCATATACTCTGTCACAAGCAAGATCATACTGGCAAGACAATGATTACGATTTTTGCCTGACCGATTTAAAGCTGCCTGATGGGTCAGGACTAGAGTTGGTAAAAGAAATCAGTAATAGCTCTAGTACGCCCATTGCCGTGATTACTGCTCACGGCAGTATGGATCTCGCCATTGAAGCATTGAAGCTTGGTGCTTTTGACTTTGTGAATAAACCTCTTGAGTTACCGCGCCTACGTCAACTGGTGGAAAATGCTTTAAAAGTTATTCATCAAGACAATGAAGCAAAAGCCACAGCCGAATGCTCACCCGAACAAAAACTGTTAGATAGTAGACTCATTGGTGATTCTGCTGTAATGCACCCACTGAAAAATACTATTTTAAAATTGGCACGCTCACAAGCACCTGTATTTTTGTCAGGCGCTTCGGGTACTGGTAAAGAAGTGGTTGCCCGATTGATTCATGATTTAAGCCCACGCCGTGATGGTAGCTTTGTACCAGTAAACTGTGGAGCAATACCATCAGAGCTGATGGAATCAGAGTTCTTTGGTCATAAAAAAGGCAGCTTTACAGGAGCTGTCGCTGACAAGCAAGGGCTGTTTCAGCAAGCCAATGGCGGCACGTTATTTTTAGACGAAGTGGCAGACTTGCCTTTAGCTATGCAGGTAAAACTACTGCGCGCCATTCAAGAAAAAACGGTGAGAGCCATTGGTGATACCAAAGAGGTTCCCGTAGATATTCGTATCTTGTCCGCCACCCACAAAAATCTAAACCAATTGGTACAAGACGGTGCGTTTCGACAAGATTTGTACTACCGTATCAATGTGATTGAGTTAAAACTGCCGACGCTCAATGCACGTCGTGATGATATCCCTGTATTAGCCAAGCACTTTTTAGCATTAATTGCTGATGAATGGCAGTTAGAGAACCCACCGATACTCACTGTTGAGGCATGCGAACGTTTGCAAGATCATAACTTTGCGGGCAACGTTCGTGAACTGCGTAACGTCCTTGAACGTGCAGTAACCCTAGCAGAGACACCGCACATTGACATCAGCCACTTGGGTTTGCCTGATATTGATATAACCCATCACCGCGCAGTCTCTCAAGATCAGAAAAGTGAGCCAGCGGTTGTCAATAATACTCAACATTCTGAGCGTCAAACAAACCATCAGATGGTCGCTCAATCGATAGAAAATAGAGAAAAAGTCATTCAATCTATGGATAAGACAATAGCGCCACAGGTCAAGCAAGTGACGACCAACTTACACCCTTATCGTACTAACGCTCAGCACTACCCTTCTATGATACAGCGTTCAGAAAGCCATCATGCAGAAAGCCCAAACCATACAGCCCGTCATAATCACGAAGAATCTGTCACCCATCGATCTATTCTGCAAGAAAGTGATGAAAAAGCAATTCTAAGCAAATTAAAGGATGGTCAGTTACCCTCTCAAGGGTTAGAACACTACCTACAAGAACAAGAAAAACAGTTGATTATTACCGCGCTAAAACAAACGGCTTGGAATAAAACGCAAGCAGCTGAACTACTAGGCACCACTTTTCGCTCGTTACGCTATCGCATGAAAAAACTAGAGATAGCTGAGGATCAATTCGAGCCATAGCATTTGCCATTTTTGAATAATGACAAATGCTATTTTAACGTTAATACATCGTGATAGCCTGTCTTTAAGTGAGCCTTACTGAACCCTTTTGCCTGCCACCGCTTGATCGACTTTGGCAGGTTTTCGGACAAAACGAATACCCGAATCAAGTGCTTTTGTTTTTAGTAAAGCGAGCGCTTGCTGCTCCCATGTACTTTCACTTCCTGACAAGGTCATATCAGGCTCTACACCGATTCCATCGATCTTATTGCCTGACGCTGTCATATAGTTGGCGACGGTGAGTTTGACAGCCTGCTCATCATTCAGTGGGATGACCGACTGTACAGACCCTTTACCATAGCTAATTTCACCAACGATTGTGGCACGTTTTTGTGCTTGTAAGCTACTGGCCAGCACCTCTGCCGCTGACGCCGAATAGCGATTTTGCAGCACCACCACTGGCAATGATTCAAGTATCGCCAGACCTTGAGTGGATAGCGTACGCGTATCACTTTGACGACCCTTTACTTGTACCACATCAGTGTCGCTCATAAACAAACTGGCTACACTCACCGCCGACGTTAGCACCCCACCTGGATTATCACGCATATCTAGCAAGATACCTGTAATAGGTGCGTCTAGATCTATCAAGCCTTCCAATAGTTTTTCACGGCTATTATTTTGAAAGGCAGGTAACTTGATAACAGCGATACCGTCAATGAGACTTGCCTCGACCGTTTGAGGGTGGCTGTTATTACGCTGCAAGGTCGTGGTATGTTTGCGGCGACCAGCTTTTGAGGTGACAACATCTACTTGCGTACCCGCAATCCCTGTCAAAAGTTGCTCGATATCGTTACTTTCTTTATCTTCATCAAGTTTGAAATCACCGACTTGATGTAAATAATCGCCAACCGCAATGCCCTTTTTATCTGCAGGCGATGCATCAATAACCTCTGTAATCACCCAATAGCCATCTGTAGGCTGATAATTGACTTTAATACCGACGTCACCCACATCACCTTCAGTAAAGGCACGCAGGTTTTCATAAGCCTCAGCATCTAAAAATTCAGCATGACTATCTAGCTTAGTCAACATACCACTCAACGCATTATTGAACAGCTCTTCATCGTTGACCGCATCTACATATTCACGGCGTACCAAATCCACTACCGCAACAAACGTCTTGAGCGTTTCTGGAGAAATGGCATTCAATGATACTTGCGCAACCTCAGGTGGAATACTGACATCGATCTCATTCGTGTCATCGGTCAAGGCACTCTCATCTGCGACACTGTCTATCGAATCGTCAACTTGGTCGGCCGACTCAAGCATATCAGCGACATCTGATAAATTATTAGTGTCATCTTCTGTGGCTATCTCATTAGCATTTAAGCTAATCAGTTGTAGACTGGCGGTGGGATTATTGATGGTCGCATTAGCTGGTGACCTCGCTGCTTGTGCGTACATACTAGCAGTACTGAGCCCAAGCAGACCTATCATCAATGCAGGTTTAAAAATAGTCGGCGCAGTGAATACCTTCATTGCTTGTTTGCCCAATCGCTTCGTCACTGGTAAGCGCATAAAATAAATAGAACGCATAAGAGAACTCGTTTAATAATAGAATTATTTTTATGGATATATGGATGAATATTTATCTCATAAGATAGCACCAAGAGCCAGTCTAAGACTAGGAGAGTATTGCAAGTAACATTCACGATAACTAATATGATTTCATCAAATGATGAGTAACGGTGTCAAGTTTGTTTAGCAGGCTAAATATCATACTTGCCCTTATTTTTCTCACTATCCAAACATTTAAAGATAAATAAAGTCAGCCAAATATCTCTTAAAAAACAAATCAAAAAAAGGAGAGACAATAAATATCTCTCCCCTTTCTATTACTTCTAACAACGCTAGTAAGTTGTCAATATAATAGTATTAAATGCCTGACTTACACCGCTGGAACCAGTAAGCTTTCGCCCGTCATTTCAGCAGGCTGCTCAATATCCATCAGCGCCAAAATAGTCGGTGCGACATCGCTCAACTTACCACGACTACGTACTTGTAGCTTTTTCTCACCCACATAAATGAGTGGCACATGTTCAGTGGTATGTTGAGTATGTACTTGACCGCTTTCGTAATCCTGCATCTGCTCACAGTTGCCATGATCTGCTGTGATAAGCATATCACCGCCAGCAGCGCGTACCGCTGACTCAATACGGCCAACACAGACATCTAGCGCCTCTACTGCTTTTACAGCCGCATCAAAAATTCCCGTATGACCTACCATATCACCATTGGCATAATTAACGATTAACACGTCATATTTGCCTGATTCGATGGCAGCCACTAATTTATCAGTCACTTCAGGCGCACTCATTTCTGGTTTCAGATCATAAGTCGCCACATCTGGAGAGGGTACGAGAATACGTGTCTCGCCCTCATACTCTTCTTCACGACCACCGCTAAAGAAAAACGTCACATGCGCGTATTTTTCAGTTTCAGCGATACGCAGCTGAGTTTTACCATTGTCTTGCAAATATTCGCCAAGTGTATTGGTCAACGACGTGGGATAATAAGCAACGCTAGTTTTGGGATTGTCTGCTAAAACGTCAGAATATTTGGTCAGCATCACAAATGCCGCAAGTTTTGGCTGCTTATTGCGGGCAAACCCTGAAAACTCATGATCTGGCAAGACAAAAGCTTGCGCCAGCTCACGGGCACGGTCAGCACGGAAGTTCATAAAGATAAGCGCGTCATTGTCATCAACGGTATATGGCACTTCATCACGGCCAATGACTACCGTTGGATTGATAAACTCATCGGTCTCGCGTGCCTTATAAGCAGCTTGCACTGCGCCATCTGCACGCGTAGACAGACGATCGGCTTTACCTTCAGTGATAAGCTCATAGGCTTTTTGGACGCGATCCCAGCGATTATCACGATCCATTGCATAATAGCGCCCAATGATACTGGCAATCTGTACGCGGCCGCCTTCATAATGAGCATTAAGCTTATTGATATGGTCCCGCAGACGATTAATATACTTATCCGCCGATTTAGGTGGGGTGTCGCGTCCGTCTAAAAAACAATGAACAAAGACATTTTTGGCGCCGTGCACTAACGCCGAGTGGCACATCGCTTCGATGTGATCTTGATGCGAATGCACACCACCATCTGACAGCAAACCCATGATATGGACGTTACCACCCAACTCGTTCGCGGCTTTTACCGCCTTGACTAAGGCTTCGTTTTTATAAAACTCACGATTGGCTACTTCACTTGAGATACGAGTCGAATCTTGATACAGAACGCGACCCGCACCTAAGTTCATGTGCCCAACTTCTGAATTGCCAAACTGCCCATCTGGCAAACCAACATCTTCTCCAGAAGCAGATATCAATCCATGCGGATATTGCTGATAAATCCTATCCAAATTTGGCATATTGGCGGCAGCAACCGCATTATCATTATCGTCTTCACGATGCCCAAAACCATCTAATATCATTAAGACATGCGGCACTTTTTTATTTTGATCGCCATCCTGCTTACTATTGAGCTGAGCCTGATTATCATCGATAAATGCTGATTGTTGCTGGGTATTGGTCATGGATTACCGCTCCTCAAGTGAATGAACGCCTATAATGCTATATTAGGATGTTTAAAGCCCTCTATATTAACACACATCTTAAAATAGCTGAAAAATCGTCATTTTACGCCCACCCTTAAGCGTTAAAGCATACTTATTTAAAGCACATTTATACAGTAGAAAAGGCGGTTAAAACTTAATAGCAATAATGCCACTCTCTAAATCTACGTATCAATCTGTAAATCATACTTGCAATCATTCAAACCATTCGTTAAGATAATTATATTCTGAAGTGTTGGCTAGTAGATGTTTATTCCCTGAGCCGATAATGCTTTACCAGGATGTGGTACCTACTGCTTCATTGTGTATGCCTGCACCGCTTGCGGTGTATCAGGAAACCTGCAGAGGCAGTGACGCATCCGCCCTGAACTTCACGGTTCATGGGTCACCATCTTACAGCGGCACTTCGGTTGTTCTATTCGGTTAATTATTATTCTAATAATATTTGATAGGTTTACTTATAATCTACCATTTCATAAAGACTTAGTAATAACCATTAAAAACCCCCTTTTATCATTGATGAAAGGGGCTTTTCTTATGCTTGCCTATTAATTTAACTATTCATCATTAGCAGATTTGGTGATTTTTTTCACATCCTTGGGAATGGTTTTTGCTGTCCCATCAATCGTTGTATGCTGTTTAAACCCATCACCAAACGGGTTTTGTTGTTGACCGAATGGATTTTGATTATTCATACCACCTGCGCCGCCGAATGGGTTTTGACCGCCCATGCCACCAAACGGATTTTGTCCGCCGCCCATCTGTCCACCCATTTGCTTGGCCATCATTTCCATCATTTTTTGCTGATTATTCATGACATAATTATTAGCAAAGTCTTTGAGCTTCTTTTGCACGGGTGGCAATATCACCAATAATGCGAGTAAATCGCTCAGCACACCTGGAATGAGTAGCAAAATACCAGCCGCTGCCATGGCCACACTTTTCATCATGGTTGATTCTTGCGGACGCATTGATGGGTTCATCATGCCACCTGCTTTCATCTGCTGTGCCATTGGATTGAGGGCAGCCATCCCTTTACGCAAGAGGGAGATACCGATGACTGCGGCGATAATAAACCACATAAATACCCACCAACCACTCATAAACTGAGCAAGCAAATACCAAAGTAGCATTTCGATAATAAACCAAACAATGGCAATACCAACTATCTGACCCATAAAGTGTCGTCCTATAAAATAAAAAACAATAAATTGAGCGCCATGCAAATTAAGATGGCTAACATATGATGTATATGGGGATTGATTGCTATACTATCAAACTTAAGGCTGATTTTTAAGCCATATAGTCGGTACAATATAATTTGGATACAAGGAAGATGAGCAAAAGCACTACGAGTAGTAGGCTGAGCGAGTCTGACACCGTATCCAACTTATATAGGATTGAAAATAAAATGTAAGCAAGATGGAATATTATGGCAATTATTATTGGAATTGATCCTGGTTCGCGCATGACCGGTTATGGCATCGTCCAACAGACAGGCGATAAGCTCACCTATATAGACGCAGGCACTATTCGTACAGACACCAAAGAGATGCCTGAACGTCTAAAGCGAATTTTTAATGGCTTGACCCGTATTACCCAGCATCATTTGAAATATGCTGATGAGCCTATCTATACGGCTATTGAGCAAGTGTTTATGGCTGAAAACCCTGACTCAGCGTTGAAACTTGGGCAAGCGCGAGGTGCTGCTATTGCCGCCATGGTTGCTCTAGATTTAGAAGTATCGGAATATACCGCTCGCCAGATTAAGCAAGCCGTTTGCGGTTATGGTGCAGCGGCAAAAGAGCAAGTGCAAGAGATGGTCTGCCGCATACTATCTTTGGATGTCGTGCCACAGCAAGATGCCGCCGATGGTCTTGCCTGCGCCATCTGTCATGCGCATTCAAGCCACTCCATGAATAAATTAATATTAAACAGCGCCATGCGTGGGCGCAGTGCGTCTAAGAAAAAAGGTCGCTGGCGTTTGACAGAAGAAGATCTAGGGAACTTGCGTTAAGAACGCTTATAAAACAAGCATAAAAAAACACGCGTTCAAATGCCGCGTGTTTTTCGAACTGTCTAACTTATTTACACTATCGTTTTGCTATAAAATCACTTTACTATAAAAATGTAACGGCTTAAACCGACTACTCTGCGACGGCACTTTCAATCACTGCATCCAACACATAAGCATATTCTTCGCCTTCTATACTATTGCTATCGTCACTGTCTAATGGGTAACGCTGTAGACGTAATACTTCATCGTGCATGCCATCATGCTGATAGCCATCGATTTCACCCGTAAAGACTGCCCACTTGCCTTCGCTCGTTTTAATACCTTGGTCATCATAGGTAATGGGTTTCACTTGTAGACACATCTCTGAGCCATTATCGGTGCAAGGTATCATTTTCGAGCTTACTGCCCAAAATACGGTCTCGCCTTTACTATTATACTTGGCTTGTGAGGTAAGCCTACCTTCCCAAATCAACGTTGCTCTATCACTGGTGACTTGGGTTAATATGGGCTTATCACCCTTGAGACTATCATCCTGAGAGTTGTTGTCTTTAGCGTCGCCATCTTTAGTACTGTTAGCTTTCATTAATGTTAACTGGCTTTCACCTTGCATCAGCTGACTTAAACTATTTTCAGCCTTATCAAGCTCACCACAAGACATTTTCGTACTCATACCCTCTTCAATAGTCAAAGTATGACCTTGCAATTGGTAGCCGGCGCTCATAGTATTACAGCCAACGCTATAACTTAACGTATTCTCACCTTGGTATTGATTAAAAGACAAACGCACTTGGTCTTTAATATCCGTCAGCATGTTTAATGGCTGTGCGCCTTTGTCCATTACAGACATCAATGTCCAACGATAACGTGAAAGATTGGCAATCATTTTCTCTTCATCGCTCATCTTATCCATCTGAGTATCATCCGTTACTGCATCAGCGTTCATATCTATGCCATCACCATTTATTGCATCAGCGCTTGTCTGAGTGCCTTCTTGTACGTCACTTTCATTGGGTAAAGAGGCATCTTGGCAGGCACTTAAAAAAACACTTAGTGCCAACAAACTTGGTAGTAAAGTGAATCGAATTGGCCGTTTTTTAACAGATGAGGTCATAGCAGTCATACCTTGTGGTTATCCCTTTTTTAAGTCAAAGTATTTAAAAAATCAGGTTGAATATTTAACAATAAGGGGCTGATGATATCCACTTTATTAAAGCGTCACAATTCACCACTATAGCGCCGTCGATTACCATGGTTGTAACAAAGTGTTTATTTTTATGGATTCATCGTAACTGCTATTTTAATATTTAAAAGCACCATAAAAAATCAATGGTCTCAGATAATTGGAAATTTCATCAATTATTCAAGACCATCAATGATGTCACATTTTTAATTTTTCGCGCTAGTCTTACTCGTTTGTATGAGCAATTTTGGCTTTTGCCATATTTTTAATACTAAAACGCTCATTCATCATTTGATAAAAACGCGCAAGATTTTCGCCCTGCTCGTTCGGATTTACGTTAAGGACTTTACCAAAATCTAAACCGAGATATAGGACGATATCAGCAAAGCTTAATTGTTCACCGACCAAATACTCACGACCTTTTAAAATATTTTCAAAATAAGCAAGGGCTTTAACAGCTCGTGCGACAGATGGCGCGACAAACTCTGGGACTTGCTCAACGCGTTGGGCTTTGGACGGATGGCTGTGCTGGAAAGCCAGCATAAAGTTATATAATACCTCAAACTCAGCAATGCGGCGCATAGCGCACACTTGCGCACGTTGTATCACATCATTACCCATCACCGAACGCTCACCATAGACACGGTCGAGATACTCACATACAGCCTGCGAATCATTGAGTACCGTGCCATCACCTAGTGTTAGAACTGGCACGGTCTGCATTGGATTTATTTTGGTGAACTCGTCTGACATTTGCTCATTGGCAGCAAAATCAATGTCAATCACGTCCACGTCATCCATATCATCGACATCGATGCCTTTTGACGCTAACAAAATAAGGGCTTTACGTGGATTGGGCGCGGTACGGGTGACATATAGTTTTTTCATGGCAAACTCCTTGTAAGATTGGACAAAAGCGACTCAACGCTATCTGGTTTTATTATGGTTATTACGCTGTTGATGATAGATAAAGACTGGCGATTCTTTATACAACAGTTATATCCTACTCTGCTCATCATAGCAAAGCCTTATTAGGCTTGCTTTTTTGATCAGAGACTAAACAACAAAAAGCCCCACAACGTTACGTCATGAGGCTTCATTTCATTCATCTAATCATGCTACTTATTTATTGGGTGCAGGCGTGGTACGTAAATAAGGCTTAATTTCTGTATAACCTTTAGGGTATTTAGCCGCGATATCTTCGTTTTTGACACTTGGTGGAATGATGACATCATCACCGTCTTTCCAGTCAACTGGCGTCGCAATGTTATATTCATCAGACAGTTGCAGAGCATCAATGACACGAATAATCTCGTCAAAATTACGACCACAGCTCGCAGGATAAGTCAGCGTTAAGCGGATTTTTTTATTTGGATCAATAATGAAGACACTGCGTACCGTATGCGTGCTATCTGCATTTGGATGCATCATGTCATATAGCTCAGCGACTTCTTTGTTCGGGTCAGCAATGATTGGAAAATTTAGCTCAGTACCTTGAGTCTCACCAATGTCTTTTGCCCACGCATGATGGTCATCGATACCATCAACAGAGATACAAATTGGCTTGACACCACGCTTTTGAAATTCGCCATTCAGTGCCGCAGCACGACCAAGCTCAGTAGTACATACTGGCGTAAAATCAGCTGGATGGGAGAAAAAAACGACCCAATTATCGCCTGCCCACTCGTGGAAATTGATATTACCCTCTGTGGTTGCAGCGTCAAAATTTGGTGCGGTATCGCCTAAACGTAAATGTGCCATGCTTAATTCCTTAGCTATGTTAGTGATGAGCACTAATATCCAAAGATATTCGCGTGCTCTATTATTATCAACGTACTTTTTATTATCAACGTGCCCTGTCAGATATTACACAATAACTCAAAGCACGTCAGTAAAAATCCTATTTTATCTTAGCAAACTGGTTATGACTGTCTTGTGAAGGATTGTAATACGGTTATTCTGTTTATTACTAGGTAACTTAGCATACACTTAGCGAATGAATCAAACCACCATTCCAGAATCCCACAAACAAAAATCACCGAATTTACCTTTTTTACTGGTACCACCTGCTGCACGCCCAGCATCTGTTAATGTAAGCTGTCCTTCTTGCTCTTGTAAATATCCCGCTGCAAGCAACTTATCATTTAACTCTTGGGTCTTAAAACCCAGCTCTTTGGCAAGCTTCGCAGTCGTTAATTTAGAGTAATTAGGCGTTGCCGCTTCTGTAGTAGTAGGTGCGACCGTTGTATTAGCATTATTGCTGGGCATTGTATGACTGGCAGTAGCAGTATTATCAGTCCTACCATCAGATTCAGTCACTTTTTCAAGCGACATGCGCACTTCATCGCTGATACGAATAATGCGCTGTGCCTCCTCATAAGTATCGGCATATAGTTTGGCATCTTCATTACGATAAATCAGCACGCCCATTTCATTATTATTGACTTGGCTAAATTCATAAAGGTTCAAACTGGTAATAATGCATTCGTTTTCATTCAGATAACACTTAGCATGCAAATTTTTACAAAAACTGGTACGAATAAAAGTCAGATTTTTGAGCCAGTTTATTTCTTCTGGGTGCAAATCATTCTTGCCATAAACGATTCTAATATCAATTTTGAGACGATTACGATCTTCTAGCAACTCTTTAATACGCTCATTCAGCTTTAGATAGGGACTGATGATAATCAACCTATCAGACGCACTTTTAATCAATTCTTCTAAATGGTAAGTCGTGCCACTGCTGTTTAAAAATTTTGCCATTATTATTTCCTCAAGTCTTACGATCAATCACTTTATAATCATGCACAAAAAAGCCCATCCCTAGCGTACTAGAAATGGGCAAGCTTGCAAACTACTATTGTTCAGTAGCTTTTCAAATAAGCGCTAATGCCGCTAATAGTGATAAATTAAGCTGGCTTATAGCTGTCACGCAAGCTCACGATTTGGTTAAAGACTGGTTTATCAGTGCTATGGTCTTCGCTATCAGAGATAAAGTAACCTTCACGCTCAAACTGGAAGCGTGTGCCAGCGTCCGCATTCACCAATGACGGTTCCACCACGGTATTGAGTTCAGTCAACGAGTTAGGATTCAATGCTTGATGGACGTCAGCGACGCCACTTGGGTCTTCGACACTAAATAACTGCTCATACATGCGCACCGTTGCTGGGATGCCTTGGCTAGCTGATACCCAATGAATCACGCCTTTAACCTTACGACCTTCAGGATTTTGACCCAAAGTCGCCGGATCAATCGTCGCTTTTAGTTCAACGACATTGCCCGCTTCATCTGTAATGTGCTCAGTCACTGCCAATACATAGGTATTACGCAGACGAATTTCTGGCTTTTCTGGTGATAGACGCTTATAACCTGCTGGCGGCTCAATTTCGTAATCACCTTGGTCAATATAAAGGGTTTCGGTAAACGGAATTTCACGCTCGCCCATATCGACATTAGGATGATTTGGCTGCGTCAGCCATAAGGTTTGCGAAGCATCATCAAAGCGAGCATTGACGCTGTCCGCTTTTTGCGACTCCCAACTGCTGACCGCTTCGGCAAAGTTGGTAATGGTCACTTTTAATGGCTTAAGTACCGCCATACCACGACCTGTGGTCGTCTCTAATGATTGACGAATGCTGAATTCTAATAAGCGAAAGTCGACGACGCTGTCTACTTTGGTTACACCAACACGCTCACAGAAATCACGTAAACCCTCTGGTGTATAACCACGGCGACGCATGCCAGCGATCGTCGGCATACGCGGATCATCCCAACCACTAACGATATTTTCGTCAACCAACTGTTTAAGCTTACGCTTGCTGGTCAAGGTATGATCGACATTTAAGCGGCTAAATTCATACTGGTGCGGTGGTACATCAAAGCCAATTTTGTCAATGACCCAATCATAAAATGGACGATGATCTTCAAACTCCAGCGTACATAATGAATGGGTAATGCCTTCGAGTGCATCAGAGAGCGGATGGGCAAAATCATACATGGGATAAATGCACCATTTATCACCCGTTTGGTGATGCGCTTGATGCATGACGCGATAGATGACAGGGTCACGCATGTTCATGTTTGGGCTTGCCATATCAATCTTGGCGCGCAACACCGCTTTACCTTCTGCAAACTTGCCTTCTTTCATATCATTAAAGAGGGTCAAATTTTCTTCAACACTGGCAGAACGCTGCGGTGATGCTGTGCCTGCCTCATTGAATGAGCCTCGGTTTTCTTTAATTTGCTCAGGCGATTGCAAATCTACATAGGCATCGCCCTGCTCAATCAACTGCACGGCCCATGCATACAACTGGTCAAAGTAGCCTGACGCATGGTGCGCCTCTCCTGCCCACTCAAATCCAAGCCATTTGACATCATTTTCGATATTATCGATGAAGTCTTGCTTTTCTGCGGTAGGGTTAGTGTCATCAAAACGCAGGTTACAAACACCACCAAACTCTTCGGCCACGCCAAAGTTTAGGCAGATAGATTTTACGTGCCCCAAGTGCAAGTAGCCGTTTGGCTCTGGCGGAAAGCGCGTCACGATTTGTGGGTATTTTTGCGCCTTGACATCGTCACGAATGATATTGCGAATAAAATCGTTTTTTTGTTCGTCTTTTTGTGCATTGTTGCTTGAGTGCTCACTCATCGGGCATTGCTCCTAACGCAAATTGTCAGTTCATGCTACGTGCCATCACGCAGCATGGAAAATTCAAACCAAATCATTAAAAACAAGTTATTAAAAATGATAATAAAAAGCTAAAGTTGCGTTATTCTATCAGCTTTTGCGAACGCATTAACAGCCTGATACATGACACGAGATAAAAAAGCCGTTAGACTAGCCATAACTTTTTAATCACCAACTTTTTAGCCACCACTTAACAGCGTCATTTTAGGCGCTGCAATCAAAGAGGAATATCACATGGTAGACATGCCACCAGTAGTAGAACTAGACACCAATATGGGTGCGATCGTTATCGAACTCAATGAAGAAAAAGCACCAAAGACAGTAGAAAACTTTTTAAACTATGTAAAATCTGGTCATTATGACGGTACGATTTTCCATCGCATCATTGACGGCTTTATGATTCAAGGCGGCGGAATGGACGCTGAAATGAATGAAAAAGCGACCAATGCTCCAGTTGAAAACGAAGCAGACAACGGTCTAAAAAACGACGCTGGTACGATTGCGATGGCGCGTACTCAAGATCCGCATTCAGCAACCAGCCAGTTTTTCGTTAACGTAAAAGACAACGATTTCCTAAACCATTCTGGCAAAAACATGCAAGGTTGGGGCTACACCGTATTTGGTAAAGTAACAAGCGGTATGGACGTGATTGAAAAAATGCGCGGCGTACCTACTGGTCGTTTCGGCATGCATGCTGATGTACCAAAAGAGCCAGTGGTTATCAACTCAGCGACTATCATCACTAAGTAACTGCTATTAAATAACGGTTTCTCAGTAATCATTCTTCAATAGTTATTACTCAGTAGCGATGAGTCTGTAAAAGCTTATGAGTCGTTGCTGTTTAAAATTACGAGGATAAGGATAAATGCAAAGTTTTGACCACCTAATTACCACCCGCCCTCATGAGGTGCGGCAAGTATTGATTAGCGATTTGCATTTATCGCCTGAAGAGCCTGCCTTAGTGCAGGCTTTTTTGGCGCTGCTTGATGATTGCCTTGCTCTGCCTGCGCTCAAGCGCTTATTTATCTTAGGTGATTGGTTTGAAGTTTGGCTCGGTGATGATTTTTATTTGTCTTTATCCGACGAGGAACGACAAAGTCATTGGCTCACTCCGCTTATCGTTAAATTAAAAAAACTGCGCATAGCTGGCTGCGAGATTTTGGTCATGCATGGCAACCGTGATTTTTTGTTAGGTCAGCCATTCTGCAATCTATTTGGTGGCGAGCTTATTTACGAGCCGTATACTTTGACTGTCGGTCAGCAAAATTATCGTCTAGAGCACGGTGATGCCTTGTGTACTGATGATAAAAAGTATCAGTTTTTTCGCAAAATCATGCGTAATCGTTTGACTCAGTGGTATTTGCTCAATAAATCGTTAGAGAAACGCTTGGCAATCGCCGATAAAATGCGGCAAAAGAGCCAGCAGAATAATGCCAATAAAGCGGCGCATATCATGGATGTCAATAAAGATGCAGTGATACAAGCAGTGGCTGATAGCGATGCATTACTACATGGTCACACCCATCGTCCAGATATTCATCAGGCTACCACTGATAAAAAACGCTACGTGCTCGGCGACTGGAGATTGTTAGATAAAGATACTCGCCAGCCAAAAGTAAGTGCGGTGATTGGCGCAGTCACAGGCGACGAGCATTCAAATGACAGTTTTAATAGTAATGCTGCTGAATTTAGATTGATTGAGTTTAAATCGCTCATTTAATGTCGTTTTTTTTGAGCGCCTCTGAACAATAAAAAAGGTCTGTTGAATTATCAACAGACCTTTTTTCTTTAAATTACACTGCATGTTTTTATATAAATGAAACTGCATGATTGACGCGCATCTAAGTGTCAAACTATTGATCGCTCAACTCTTACTTTACGGTATTAATTTAAAGAAATGTTGGCGATAATGCTTCAATTCACGAATAGAATCGCGAATATCGTCTAAGGCCAAATGACTGCCGCCTTTTTCAAAGTTTCTGAGAATATCAGGACGCCAGCGGAAGCAAAGCTCTTTAATTGACGACACATCCAGATTGCGATAATGGAAGAATTTTTCTAATTCCGGCATTTGACGCGCCATAAAGCGGCGATCTTGGCAGATGGAATTGCCACACATTGGCGACTTACCACTATCGACCCATTTATTGAGAAACTTAATTGTCTCAGCTTCGGCCTCTGCCAATGTCACGGTACTACGGCGGACACGGTCGACCAATCCTGACTGACCATGCTGCTTGGTATTCCAATCATCCATTTTATTTAACGTTTGATCCGATACTTTTATAGCGAACACTGGCCCTTCGGCAAGGACATTCAAATCTTCATCAGTGACAACGGTAGCAATCTCGATAATCTCGTCATTCAAGGTATCCAGTCCGGTCATTTCTAGGTCAATCCATACCAGCCCTTTTTTGCCTTGGTTTCTGATTTTAATCTTGTTGGGGTGGTCACCGGTACTCATAAAATATCCTATGGTCAATAAAGTTTAGAACAACTTTGGAGCAATATTAATTAAATAAATCGCCTGTCAATGTTCATGGCTAAGTAGCAAACTGTAGCAAAACGTTGCATCTACTGATTTATAACCCTTAAAACGTTACAAAATCTCTGTCTGCAGCAGGCGCTTTAGGCTGTATGTTATCAAACTTTCACGCTACACTTAGCAATATTTTTTTAATAGGTTCAAAACCCATGGCATTAATTCGGCAACGCAAACTGACTAAGCAACAGATTCGTCGCATCGACAAACAACAGCTGGCAAGTCAAGACAGCATCGATGACAGTTTGATGGATGGCGTGGTCATGGCGCATTATGGCAAGCAGTTGGAAGTACAAGTGACCAGCTTGCCTGCGGTGATACCTGTGCAGCCGGAGATCGCACCCGATGATCCTGAGCCATTTTGGCAAGAGCTGGCATTAGGCGATATTTGGCGTTGTCATGTGCGTACCAACTTACCGATGCTAGCCGCTGGCGACCAAGTACGCTGGAGTGCCGATCCTAACACGGGCTTTGGACGTATTGAATCGGTCAAGCCGCGTACCTCTCTGGTCTCGCGTCCTGATCGTTATCATAAACTTAAACCTGTCGCCGCCAATGTCGATATTTTGGCGATTGTCTTCGCGCCACTACCTGCTGCCGCGCCAACCCTCATCGATCGTTATTTGGTCGTCTGTCATCATGCTGGCGTAAAGCCACTGTTGGTACTTAATAAAGCCGATTTATTGGCAGAAGAAAACGGCGTCGATACCAAAGAATTATTGGCACAATATGCTTCTCTCGGTTATGAGAGCGTCTTGACCTCAGTCGACTGCCCTGAAAACGTCGCGGATAGCGATGAGCAAGAAGGGCTGGATGAGCTAAAACGTTATATCGATAAAAAACTGGTTATTTTTGCGGGGCAATCTGGTGTCGGTAAAAGCAGTTTAATCAATGCACTACTACCTGAATCGGCACAAAGCGTCAATATCATCTCTGATAACTCAAAACTTGGTCAACACACCACCACCACCAGTCGCTTATTACCATTTAATCCAGCCGACTTGACCCAAGGCGGTATCGTCGATACGCCAGGTATCCGCGAGTATGGCATTTGGCATCTCACACCCGATGATATCATTTCAGGATTTGTAGAGCTTGCACCGTTATCTGGCAACTGTCAGTTCCGTGATTGTCGTCATACTCACAACAGCAAAGGCTGCGCACTATGGCAAGCGGTTGCTGACGGCGTGGTATTGCAGCGCCGTGTAGAAAACCTCGTTACCCTAAGAGAAGAGGCAGATACTAAGCCCTATTAATATTTGCATTATTGGTATCCGCCTTATTAATCGTAATCGCTGCCTTATAGCTCGTTAATCGCTCGGTTGACCATCGCCCGTTTACTATGGATGGTCTAATCGGTATAATAGCGCCTTGTTCAGTATCGTTAGGCTGTCTTCTCAGCTTAACCGAACACTTATTTTTTTGGAGGTATGGTTTGGATCGTGCGCTGGAATTTGTGGGCAACCACCCGTTTTTATTTGGTATATTAGCCGTACTTGCCGTGCTATTTTTTACGATTGAAAACAAACGTAGTGGCAGAAAAATATCGCCCAATACCTTAGGTATGATGGTTAACTCGCAAAACGCGCAGCTAATCGATATTCGTACCAAAAAGAAGTTTGAGACTGGTTACATCCAAGGCAGCCGTAACATACCGTTCACCGAGCTTAAAGACCGCTTAGAAGAAATCCGTGCAATTGAGCAGCCAGTGATTATCATTTGTGATATGGGTGTGCAAGCAGGCGCGGCAATTCAGATGATCGGCAAGGACAGTGTTTATCGCTTAGAAGGTGGTATCGGCGGCTGGCAAGCAGCGGGTATGCCATTGGTTGGGTTAAAAGATGCAAAGCCTAAAAATAAAGGCAAAGCCAAACCAAGTCTACATAAGTAGTCCGTTATACTGATGTTTAAAAAATATTTAGCCCGTATCAATTGATATATGATTGAGGCGCGTTGAATACTCACAAATAAAAAAGACACCTTATCGATAGGTGTTTTTTTGTTTGTGGCATTTATGCTACCGTCAGCGCTTTTATACTCAAACATCTTGAATTTGCTCTGCTCATCCCCACTTTAATAACGAGCATCACCGAATCTATCTTCAATTTACTTGCTGGTAACGGATTATAAGAATTTTTATCAAATAATTATTTATAATACTTTTTATAATAAAACGATTACCTTCTAAACTTATAAATAAGGATTTACCATGACTGTCGCTGTTAAAGTTTATACGACGCCTATCTGCCCATATTGCTCAAACGCCAAACAACTCTTAAAAACTAAAGGCGTTGACTACGAAGAAATTGGCATGCACGATATGAGCCGCGAAGAGCGTCAAGAATTAATGAAAAAAACCAATAACTATCGTACTGTGCCACAAATTTTCGTCGGTGAGACCTTTGTCGGTGGTTTTGATGAGCTCAATCAAATGAACCAACAAGGCAAACTTGACGAGCTATTAGCAGGTTAATCTGCTACTTTTCGTTGCTGTCTGTCTTTGCCTGTGCAATGATAGACAGCGGCAAAGATAAAAGAGAGTAATAAAAACATCCAGATTTTGTCTCGATTTATATTACAATGAACTTTTATTAAAATGACAGTTTGTCCAACTACTTGATCAACTTTTAGAGGATTTATCATGGCTGAAGAACAAGCACAACCACAATTGGCACTAGAGCGTATCTACGTAAAAGATATGTCACTTGAAGTCCCAGGCGCTAGTGTGTTCACCAAAGAGTGGAACCCAGAGCTTGATATCAATTTGTCTAGCAACGCTGAAAAACTGGATGACGATCATTATCAAGTCATTTTAACGGTGAGCGTTACAGCAAAAAATGCGGAAGAAGCGGCATTTATCGCTGAAGTACATCAAGCAGGTATCTTCTTATTAAAAGACATCCCAGAAGACCAAATCGGTCAAATCTTAGGTGCATACTGCCCGAACGTTTTGTTCCCGTATGCTCGTGAAGTCATCAGCGACATCGTAACGCGTGGTAGCTTCCCGCAGTTATTGCTAGCCCCTGTCAACTTTGACCAAGCTTACGCGCAAAGCCAGCAACAAGCACAAGTTGATGCTGAAGGTAATGCATAAGTTTTAAGCAAAAATGTGCTAGCTTTATTCGCAGTATATTTTAATAAAAAAGCCGTTTACTCATTAGGAGTGAGCGGCTTTTTTGTGGATGCTGTTTAAGCGCTTACTCAATAGAATCGTTGAGCAATGAGAGTTCTGCTTAGTAATATTGTGAGATATACAGTTAAAACCATTAGACATAAAAAAACCCTGCTAATAAACAGGGTCTTCAATCGCGTCATCAATTATTCAAAATCGATGATTAACCTTTTAACGCTGATAAAATTTGTTGCTTAACATCATCGATGCCTTGCGTGCCATCAAATTTATCATAATTAGGGGCATCGGCACCTTCTTTGGCCTTGTCTTGATAAAAACCAACAAGCGCTGATGTTTGCTCATGATAAGTCGCTAGACGATCACGAATGGTAGATTCTTTATCATCTTCACGCTGGATTAGCGCTTCACCTGTCACATCGTCGATACCCTCAACCTTGGGTGGATTGTGATCAACGTGATAAACGCGACCTGAACCAGGATGTTGGCGACGACCAGATAAGCGCTTGACAATCTCGTCATCTGGCACGCTGATTTCGATTACATGATCGATAGCAACGTCAGCATCTGCAAGTGCTTGAGCCTGTGGAATCGTACGCGGAAAACCATCCAAAATACAACCATTGGCACAATCAGGCTTAGCGATACGTTCTTTCACTAGGTTAATAATGAGGTCATCAGAAACCAAACCACCAGCATTCATGATGTCTTTGGCTTTTTTGCCAAGCTCGCTGCCTTCTTTGATTGCTGCACGCAGCATATCGCCAGTTGAGATCTGCGGGATATCATATTCTTTAGAAATAAACTGGGCTTGGGTACCTTTACCGGCGCCTGGTGGACCTAGCAAAATAATACGCATCATTACACGATTCTCCTTAATAGATAGGATTTTGGGACTAATAAAACTCAGGGATTGGTTGTTTGCCAAGCTACCTTACCTTGTGGCTTGGCAAAGCTCAAGTATTTTCATTATTTGCAGTGATAAGTTGTCATGACTTATCTGTTCATATAATGCTGTTGCGCGCTGCTGTATCGGACAACAGCGCTTACGTCAGAGGTGCTGACATCAACAGATATAAATACTATGGAATTTGTTGATTAATTTCAACATTGACCTGATTTTGTTCCGCACTAATCACCACTGGATTACCTGACAAATCCCCTGACTCTGCACTGGCAGTACCACTATGGCTGATACGAGCGATGACAGCCAACTGAACTTTATCCGCTCTCGCCGATTTCAAAGTACGTTCAGGCATCATGGCATCCAAATCGCTTAGGCTAATGCTGGCTTCACCTTGCTTGATAACACTGATCGGCAAACGTTTGGCAGCAAATGGTGGTCCACCATTGACATCACGTATGGCGACAAACAACACATCGTCGGCTTTGACTAACGGCAGCAGGCTAGCATTAATCGTAACAGTCACTTCAACACCTTCAGAGGCTTGCTGTTGCTGAGCGGTGACATTAGCACTTAGCTCATCTAGACTCGCCAATGCTTTGGTATGATCACCAGGTTTAGCCGCAATACTGTCACGTAGACGCTTAATCCAGCCTTGTGCTTGATCAAAATTACTACTCCGTGCCTCACCCATTGCCATGAGCATTTGCGCGCCCTCATGCTCTGGATTTTTAGCCAACACGTCTTGTAGCACTCGGCGACTATTAGCGTCTAATTGGCCTTTATTGGCAAAGAAGCTAATCTGTGCATAAGTGGTTGCAATCTCTTCATTGTCTGGTGACAAACGATAAGCACGCGACAAGGCTTCAATTGCGGAGTCAGTGGCTTCTAATGATAAGAATAATTCTGATAAACGCATCCAGCGATCTGGATCATCAGCGTGACGATAGACATTGGTTTGCATGGCACTAATCAGCTGTTGACCATCTTCAATCGCCCAAGCAGGCGGCTGATCAATCTTACCCGTTAATAAGTCATCAGCCACTTGACCCACTTTGTCTTCAGCTGCCCAAAGCTCGAACACAGGCGTACGATCGCCGACCATCAAATACGCCATCGCCGCGAGGACTGGCACCCAGACAGTAATGATCAATCGACTTTTGATACCAGGTGCGACCATCGGAGTGACTTCACGCTGAGCATCCAATAACTGGCGTTCAAGCTCCAGTTTTTGGTTCTGGTAATGGCTGTCATCGATAGTGCCATTGTCTTTATCTGTTTTTAGTTCTGCTAGACGCTCACGGAACACAGCAACGTTGATATCCAACAGCTGATTGTCCATAGGCTTTTCTGGCGAGCGTGATGCTCGCAGCCAAGGCATGATGGTAATAACAGCGAGTATTAAGGCAATGAGTAAGCTTAGAGCAATAAATAAGCCCACAGTAGAGAATATGGTCATTTTTTGTCCTTGAGGCTTGTAATATCATGGTCGTTTTTGTCATCGCTCGAAGCACGTGATAACAGACGATCAATCTCGGCTTTTTCAGCAGCAGATAGAGCAGTAGCCGTACTGTTGACCGTTACCCCGCTTTCACCACTAGCGACAAGCTGACGTCGTTTGCTTTGCCAGAACCAGCCTATGAGTAAACTGATGAGTAATAGTGGCGGAAAAAACCACAAAATCCACGTTGATGGACGGACAGGCGGCTTATAAGTGATGAAATCGCCATAACGTTCCTGCATATAAGCACGAATCTCGCCATCACTACGACCATCTTTTATCAAATCATACGTTTTTTGCTTTAAATCTTGAGCAATGGGCGCATCCGATCCTGCAAGATTTTGGTTTTGACATTTTGGGCAACGCAGCTCTTCGATGAGACCACGATATTGGGCTTCTTGCTGCACAGAATCAAAGTCATAGACCTCAATAGCAGCATAGCTTGCCATACTTATTATACAAGCTATTAATAAGCTCGCTACTTTTAACGTAACGGTTGTTATTTTATTGGCTATCATTTACACGCCTCCGCAACCTGAGTCGGATCTGGACTGACGTTGTTATTATTGGCTTCATTGAGCACCATCAAGCAGGGCGTGATACGGCTTTGCCAGTTGCTTTCATTGATCTCACCAATGATGTGCTGACGAATAACACCATTACCATCGACTACGAAAGTCTCAGGCGCACCCGTCAAACCTAAGTCCAAAGCAAACTGACCAGATAAATCCTGAATGGACATCGAGAACGGATCACCACCTCGGTTTAAGTAGCCTAGAGCATCACCAATGTCATCTTTATAGTTGACCCCGACCAGATTGACACCTCGCTCCTCTAATTGCATAAGAAAAGGATGCTCAATAATACAAGTTGGGCACCAAGAGCCCCAGATATTCATCAAAAATGGCTTATCAGGCAGATTTTCATTGGTCATGATACGACTGGTATCTGATAATAAAGGCAGCTCAAAAGCGGGAACTGGGCGCTCAAGTGCCGTATTGGTAACGATATCCGTCGGCTTACCCAAACGCAGATATAGCATGATGATTAAGCCAATGAAAACGATCAGTGGAATCAAAAACCATAGCTTAAGTTGCTTTTTATTCATGGTTTTCGTGCCACCTACCTTATCTTGCTTTGCATTTTGATCAGGGGATTGCTTTGATGTGCTCATATTAATTATCCCCTGTCTTTAATGCTGAAGCATCCAAATCGGCGACGGTGGTAAAGCCTGCTTTATTTGCCGCAATTTGTGCCGATGTCTTGGTTTTCTTAATACGATAGCGATGATCAAGAATACTCAATACTGCACCAAACGCCATAATCAGAGCGCCTAGCCATATCCAGCGGATAAGCGGTTTCACATAAATACGTACTGCCCATTCGTTGCTATCTTCGGCGATAGGTTCGCCCAGTGCCACATAAACATCACGCATGAGGCTAGCATCAATCGCGGCTTCTGTGACTGGCATCATACTAATGATGTAATTACGTTTTTCAGGATACAGAGTGGTCACAGCACGGCCATCTTTGCTGATTTCAACCTCAGCTTGGGTGGCATCAAAATTACTGCCTTTGACTTCACGAAAGCCTTTAACGGTAAAGTCATAGCCTTGGACATGAACACTATCGTTTGGTCCAAGCGCGACATCACGTTCAATACTTAACGTACTGGTAAATGCGACGCCGATGACGGCAATAATGACACCGATATGAGCGATCTGTTGACCCCAATAGCTCAGACGTAACTGGCGTAACCCTTTAACAAAATTGGGTGCGTTTTTGGTTTTGTCTTTAAAATCAACCACCATCCATAGCAGTACCCAAAAACTGACCGCCAACGTAACGCCAATATTAAGCATCGCAGACGGGCTCACAAAATACGTGATAACTGCCGCAAGCACTAAACTACTGGCTGCAATGACCATACCAGCGCCCAATAGCGGACGGCTGTCTTTTTTCCAGCGAATGTTCGAGCCCATACCCATTGCTACTAATATCAGCCACGTTAGCGGTACAAACAGCGCATTGAAGTAAGGAGGGCCGACAGACACCTGACCTAAATTAAAGGAGTCAGCAATGATAGGATACAGCGTGCCGAGTAATACGACCAAAGTCGAAATTAAAATAATAACGTTGTTAATGACTAAAAATGACTCGCGTGAGATCAGTTGATACTGACTTTCGACCGTTAAACGCCAACCACGTATTGCAAACATCAACAAGCCACCGCCGATGATCACACCGAGAATGACTAAAATGACCAGACCACGCGTTGGGTCAGCGGCAAACGAATGCACCGAGGTAATAACGCCAGAACGCACAAGAAAGGTGCCCAATAGACTGAGTGCAAAAGCAAAAATCGCCAGCATAATCGTCCATGCTTTAAAGACACCACGTTTTTCTGTGACGGCAAGCGAATGTAACAGCGCGGTACCAGCCAGCCATGGCATCAATGAAGCGTTCTCTACTGGATCCCAGAACCACCAACCACCCCAGCCAAGCTCGTAATAGGCCCACCATGAGCCAAGCGCAATACCAACGGTCAAAAAGCCCCAAGCCGCCAATGCCCACGGACGCGACCAGCGTGTCCACACTGCATCTAAACGACCTTCCCACAATGCCGCCATACAAAAGGCAAACGGCACGACCAAACCCACATAACCCATATACAGCATCGGTGGGTGAATAATCAAACCGAAATCTTGTAGCACAGGATTTAGATCCGCACCATCAACAGGTAAGTTTGGCAATGTACGATCAAATGGCGACGAGGTAAAAATCAGCATCGCTAGCATCATCATCTGCACGCCAGCCAAAATTACCAACACTCGCGCACGCATAGACAGTGGCAAACCACGGCTAAAGTAAGAGACTAGCGCACACCAAGTAGCCATGATGGTCATCCAAAGCAGCAATGAACCCTCATGACCACCCCAAGTTGCCGACAGCTTATAATACCAAGGCAACAGCGTATTAGAATGCTGAGTGACATAGACGAGGCTGAAGTCATTGTAATAAAATCCTGCCATCAGCGCGGCAAATGATGTGATCATGGCAGCAAATTGTGCCCACGCCAGACTTGGTGCCAAACGCTGCCACGCAACGTGGTCACGCATGATACCGACGGTTGGTAATACCACCTGCAAAATCGCCAATATAAAGGCGGCTAGCAAGGCAAAATAACCCAATTCTGTGATTAACATACGGTCTAACCTTGTTTACCTTAATACGGTCATTGTTTATTTTAGGGATTGTTTTTTAGGATATTCGAAAGTATCCAGTAATCGTTACTACGAGTATTTATACTGCTGGTCTTTATTAGTATTATTTATGATAAAAGCGCCATTAGCCATTGCAGCTGAGGGCGCTTACAGCAAGGTACATTAGCGTCAACTTGTCACGTTTCTGTATCCACTCTGTATGCGATGTGTATAAAGACATAAAAAATGCGTCATCACTGAATCGCAGGAAAAAACACTAAGACCAGATGCAACCAGCCTGCTAAAAACCCTGTCAAACCACCCAACACGATTAATGTCATCTCATCTTCACGAAAAGCGGGACGTAATAAGTTCTGAAACTCATCTGGCGTCAGCGCGCGAATACGGTCACGAAACAGCCCAAATATTTTACTGGCACGGCTTTCATTGAGCTCAGGATCTCGCAATGGCACCATTGTCGCAACAATCGACTTATCAATGATGGTGTTTTTTAGCTGTCCATATTCGCGGCGACCCAAGCCTAGGCGCAGTGTCGTACTAATCACTGGCGACTCTAGCACTTTATATAAATGCGACTTCATCAACTCACGCGTTTGCGCAGCACGGTCACCATACATCATCTCATTCATGATGTTTTCAAGCGTCACCAAATCTTTTACGACAATTTCAGCAAAAACCTCAGAAACTTCCTCTTGGCGTTTCATAAAACCGCCTTGCAAACGATACTGGGCGATATGTGGTAATTGCGGTCTAATAAATGGAAAGCGACTCTGGACGGCAAAAAACTTCACATAAGGAATAAATCGCGGCTCTACAGGATTAAACACCATCCAAATAGCAATCCAATTGGTAAGAAAGCCCCAAATCGCGGCAAAAAACGGCACTGTCCAATGCTGCGGCACCACCAAAAATATAAACATTTGGATAATACCGAAGACCAAACCAATCAAAGCACTGATATGCCAAATAAAATCGATCTCTTTTTGACCAACCTTCAAAAACATATTGACCATTAAACGACGATCACTTTCCATCGTGTTAACAATCATTTTGCGCATATCAACCAAGTCTTCGACGTTATGGGTCAAGTCAGTCACCAAAGACTGCATGATATTGGGCAGCTCTTGATGCGCTTGAGCGTAGACACGGCGCTTTAACGCATAAGGCAGATTACCCCACAGCGCTGGCGAATGGTCCAGCATAATTTCATCAATCAATGCTTCAAGGTTTTTGTCCACGGTATCCGTGATGAATACCGCCATCTGCTCAGGCTCCATCGCCTGAAAAAACTCATCAAGCGAGCCAAGCTTTGACAGCGTTTGATCCACGATAACGCCTGATATCTTGCCAGCCTTTCGTGGGACGATGCCTTGCCAGCCAATACCTGGCAACCCAAAAAACGGGAAGTTTGGAATACGAATACCCCGAAACTTAATCGGATAGAACAGCATTTTAAGCGCCATCCACACGTGTATCCATGTGACAAATGCAGTCACAGGCGGAATAGTCAGCATGGCAAAAAACTCTGGGTGTTCAGCTATTGTCTGCCACAATGAAGTTGCATCCATGACTTATCTTGCCCCTGACAGGTTAATTGTCGTCGCTAATTAAAAAGGATTAGCAAATTAGAACGCTTAACAAAAAGCCGCTCTGCCCATGATAATTATTATCAAATAAATCGCCTGATTTTAGCATACTTGCCATTCATTAGCACACGTCGAGCCTAGGTAAGTTGTGACTAAGGATGACACGTTTTACTATTACTTTCGATAGTAACAATATTAATATCATCTACAGGCGCTTTAGATAATAACGACCACAAAATAAATGGGAGTGTACTGCGGCGGCTCATTTGTTCTGTTATAATTTGTGATTGTATGACCGCACATCGCTGTATATAGATTGAGGGATTATTATTTCAACTCATATCAGTCCATGTAATTGAAATTCTTATCATTATCCTTTATGCTCGCCGCACTTTGGTGAACGACCCTGCCCTTTTACTCTCTTTTATTGACTCACTGACCGTTTGGGCTCTTACTTTCTATGAATAAACCGCTAACCCCCAATACTGAACAGGTCAATCGTGTTTTCACCAGTCGTATTATTATCCTTGGAATTCTGATATTTATTGGATTGAGCGGCTTGATCGTGCGTTATGGTTACCTGCAAGTCTATGCGCACGATAAGTATACGACGCAAGCAGACAATAACCGTATTAAACTGATCTCTGCACCACCCAGCCGCGGCTATATTTATGATCGCAATGGGATCATATTGGCAGACAACCAGCCCGTATTTACGGCCATGTTAAGCCCTGATGAAGTCGAAAATCCAGAGCGTACGCTAAATTTGCTTGCGCCTATTTTTGAGCTAACAGATGAAAATATTACCGATATTTTAGCGCGACTGAGTAAAAGCAAAAACGATCCTGTGACCATAAAAATTGACTTAACCGATGCCCAATTGGCGCAGTTTAGTGAGCGTAAACCCTTTTTTCGCGGCGTGACCATTCAAAGCAAGCTGACACGTTCATACCCTTATGACGAGCTATTTGCACACGTCATCGGCTATGTTGGGCGTATCAATGATAAAGAAACCAAACGCATTGACAAAGATCGCTACGCTGGCACTGACCTTATCGGTAAAATCGGTATCGAAGATTATTACGAGGATATATTGCTAGGGCAACCGGGTTATCAGTCGGTAGAAACCGATGCTCTTGGCAATATTTTGCGTCAATTAGACACTAAACCACCAGTAGCTGGTAATGACATTACGCTAAGCTTAGATTATGGCTTACAGCAAGTCGCCCAGCAGCAGCTAGACGGTCGTCGCGGCGCTATCGTGGCAATCGATCCAAAAAATGGTGATGTCTTGGCGTTTGTCAGTAATCCAAGCTATGATCCCAACCCTTTTATCTCAGGCATCTCCTTTAAGGATTATGGCAATCTGCGTGAAGATCTGGATCAGCCGCTCTATAATCGTGCGCTACAAGGGACATACCCACCCGGCTCTACGATTAAACCTTTTGAAGGCTTAGGCGGCATTCATTATGGGCTGCGCAATTGGGAAACCACTATCTATGATCCCGGTTACTTTAGCTTACCAGGAGACTCACATCGATTCCGTGACTGGAAGCGTGGTGGTCACGGTACGGTAGATCTTAAAAAATCTATCGTGATGTCAGTGGATACCTATTATTATAAATTGGCTTATGAGATGGGTATTCAGCGCCTACATGATTGGATGGCACGTTTTGGGTTTGGTGAACCAACAGGTATTGATTTGCCCAATGAAAAATCAGGAATTATGCCGTCACCAAAATGGAAAAAAGACACCTATGATAAAGGCTGGTTGCCGGGCGAAACCATCTCAGTCAGTATCGGGCAGGGTTATTTCTTAGCCACACCATTACAGATTGCCAATGCAACCGCCATGACAGCGAACAAAGGCTATCACATTACTCCGCATCTCCTAAAAAGTAGCGATGGTGCAGCACAAGTTAACGTAATCACCAAACCTGATGGTAAAATCGAATATAACGGCAAACCGTCTGACTGGCTACGTATGCACGATGCAATGGAAGAAACCGTCAAGGCAGGTACCGGACGTGGGATTTATACGCCGCGCTATCGTATTGCGGGCAAAACAGGTACTGCGCAAGTCAAGTCCATTGCGCAAGGCAAACGCTATGATAAATCTGCCATAGACAAACGTCACTGGGATCACGCGTGGTTCAATGGTTTTGCACCCGTAGAAAATCCTGAGATTGCGCTTGCAGTACTGGTCGAAAATGGTGGCGGTGGTAGTGTGGTTGCAGCACCCATCGGTCGCGCACTATTTGACTACTGGATATTACAGCGCAAAAACGACCCTATCTTGCCACCAACGGCTGATCAACTAAAAGTCATCAAGCGCCAAAAAGCTTTTGAAAAATTGATGCGTGATGCCCAGCGTGAAAAAGAAGAAAAAGCGCTAGAAGAAAAGGCAGAGGTGGAAGCAGCCACAGCCGTCACGACCTCTGAGTAAAAATACGCTAAACGAGATACGGTACATATAAATATTATGAAAAAATCTATAAGCAGCCGCGAGCATAGGAACAATCATAAGAACAAAAATATAGCTGCGGGCGATGTGCGGATCATTGGTGGTCAGTTTAAACGCCGTGTTGTACGTTTTATCGACGCAGAGGGTCTACGTCCGACCCCAGATCGCTTGCGAGAGACGCTGTTTAGCTGGCTACTTCCTGATATTCATGGCGCTTATGTGCTTGATAGCTGTGCTGGTAGCGGTGCCTTAGGTTTTGAAGCATTGTCTCGTGGTGCCGCGCACGCAACCTTTATCGAAATAAATCCTGCGCAAAGTAATATGCTGCGTCACAGTGCTGAACAGTTACATCTGAGCGCTGATACCCATCAAATTATCCAAGGCACTGCAGAAAGAGTATTGATGCAAAAGCAGATTGTTCCGCGCCCTTTCAATATTGTATTCATCGATCCACCCTATGCTCAAGATCTGTGGCAACCTATTTTAATAGCACTGATTACCCAGTCGTTAATTGATAGTGAAACACTGATTTATCTAGAAGCGGATAAAGATTTAGAGAGCCAATTGAAGCAACTGGAAGAGACGCTTAATAAAAATCCAGATATCCAATCAGGTACTATTCAGCAAATAATCCGCTTTGAATGTGTGAAACAGACCAAAGTTGGACAAGTTGTTGCTGGACTTTATCGTTTATCATCGTCATAATTGTCGGGTTAATGCCTGCCATTAACAAATTTTACAAATGTTTAGAACCGCTAAAAACTGGCCAACGCTGCAGTTTAATGTATATAAGGCGAAAATAAACCCCAATGCAGCTTGCAAGCGTAGGCACTACTGCTTATAATGTGCAGTCTGTTTTTTGAGAGCCCCGTTCCCAGCTAAACTCTCAACGAATTCTAATTTTAAGGTTTTATCATGAAAACACTTAGTGCAAAACCAGCTGAAGTGACCCATGACTGGTATGTCGTAGATGCTGACGGCAAAACCCTTGGTCGCTTAGCCACTCAAATCGCTAGTCGCTTACGTGGCAAGCATAAGCCTTCTTTTACGCCGCACGTTGACACTGGTGACTTCATTGTTGTCATCAATGCTGATAAAATCACGGTAACGGGTAAAAAAGCGCAAGATAAAAAATACTATCGTCACAGTGGCTACCCAGGTGGTATCAAGGAAACCAACTTCAGTAAGTTGCTTGCACATAAGCCTGAAGATGTTCTACACAAAGCAGTTAAGGGTATGCTTCCAAAGGGCCCTCTTGGCTATGCGATGATCAAGAAGCTGAAGCTATATGCGGGTACTGAACATCCACATACTGCACAGCAACCTAAAGAACTAGACATCTAAGGATATACTTATGGAACGCAATTACGGAACTGGTCGCCGCAAGACGTCTACTGCTCGTGTCTTTTTAGCTAAAGGTACTGGTAGCATCGTTGTTAACGGTAAGCCACTTGATGAGTATTTTAGCCGTGAAACTTCACGTATGGTTGTTCGTCAGCCTCTAGAATTACTTGACTCACCTACTGCTTATGACCTTTACATCACTGTAAAAGGTGGCGGTATTAGTGGTCAAGCTGGCGCAATCCGTCACGGCATCACGCGTGCATTGATTGAGCTAAACGAAGCCAACAAGCCTGCACTAAAAGCAGCTGGCTTTGTTACTCGTGACTCACGTCAAGTTGAACGTAAGAAATTGGGTCTACGTAAAGCACGTAAACGTCCACAATTCTCGAAACGTTAATCAAAGCTATCTCTTATCTTTTTGCGGCTGTTGTCTTTATCTCAGAGCGACAGTCACAATATTAAAGAAAATAGTAGATTTGCAAAACCTTATAAGCTGTTCGCAGCTTATAAGGTTTTTTTATGGCTGATGACTTTTGCATTTGCTCGTGACTTTGTTCGTAACTCACCTTGCAAAGCAATGCTGACTACCCCATCATGATGATAACTTTTCATTATTAGTAACAATTTTATGAAAGCGCCTGAACAATACGACCCCAGCAAACCACCTGCCAAAAGCAGCCTACCACCGTCAAGTACGCAGCAGCCTGCTAAGTCCCCAGCGATACCTGCTGGCATGCCAACGATTACCCAAAATCATAAGCGCACAGCACCCATAGAAAAAAAGCCTTTTCAATGGCAGTTTTTGTTGCCTAAATATTGGGGCATTTGGCTATTGGCAGCAATGATCTTACCCATCATATATTTGCCGCTACGATGGCAGTTTTGGCTGGGACGTCAGCTGGGCATATTTATCTATAAAATAGCAGGCTCACGTCGGCGTGATACGCTTATCAACTTAAAACTGGCTTTTCCAGAGAAGCCAGACGTTGAGCGCGAATTGATGGCAAAACAAGTCTTTGTCAATCAGGGCATTGGTGTTTTTGAAACCTTATGCGCTTGGTATCGTCCAAATGTTTTTACTCGTACCGTTTCAATTTCGGGATTACAGCACGTTGTCAATGCACAGAATGAGGGTCGTCCTGTCATTTTACTGGGCGCTCATTATACGATGCTTGATTTGGGCGGCATGCTCTGTACGCAATTTTTTCCGATGGATGGGATGTATCGACCGCAGAATAACGCGCTACTTGATTGGTTTGTTTATAATGGCCGTGCCAGTATTCTTAGCAAGCAAATAGCCAGTCGTGACATGCGCAGTTTTGTTGAGTCAATTAAAGCTGGTCATGTGATTTGGTACTCACCTGACCAAGATTATGGTCTAAAACAAGGCGTCATGGCACCATTCTTTGGTGTGCCAGCAGCGACTATTACAGCATCACGGCGCATGGCAAAATTGGGCGACAAGGCACATCCACCCGCATTAATGGCGCTGCATACTTACCGGCAGACACCAGACAGTTTACCCAAAGGCAAACGCCCGCACTATCATCTAACGATTACCCCAGAAATTCAAAACTATCCAAGTAACGATGAATTGGCTGATGCGACGCGAGTCAATGAGTTGCTAGAGGGGTTGATTCGTATTGATCCCACTCAGTGGATGTGGTTCCATCGTCGTTTCAAAAATGGTCCTGATGGTCGTACTGATATCTACAAGTAAGCGTGTATTGCTACGAAAGATCGCCAGAAAATTTGCTATACTTTGCAGCTTATATTTTTTATATTACCTACGTATAAATAACAATGAATTTATAATAAATTGAAAAACAAAAATTTTATAAATAAAACCTTGATGAACCAAATAATGGATTTACCATGAATAACACTCATATTTCTGATAACCAAAGTTCTGACAACCAAGCTCCTGATCACTCAACGCAAGCCAAACGCATTTTGACGGGCATCAAACCGACAGGTACCTTGCATTTAGGAAATTACGTTGGCGCGATTCGTCCAGCCATTCAGTCTATCCAAAACAGTGATGACGAAGCATTCTTTTTTTTAGCAGATTACCATGGCATTATCGGCTGTTATGATCCTGCTATTATTTACGAATCGACCAAGGCCATTGCAGCGACTTGGCTTGCCTGTGGACTTGATCCTGAGCGCGTCACTTTTTACCGTCAATCAGATGTGCCGGAAATACCAGAGCTTGCTTGGATTTTGAACTGCTCATGTGCCAAAGGTTTAATGAATCGTGCTCATGCTTATAAAGCAGCTGTTGATATTAATATGAAAAAAGAAGATGTCGATCCTGACCAAGGTATCAACATGGGGTTATTTGGCTACCCTGTACTCATGGCAGCAGACATCTTGATGTTTAATGCCACACATGTACCTGTCGGTCGCGACCAAATTCAGCATGTTGAAATGGCACGTGATATTGCTGGTACCTTTAATCATCGCTATAAAACGCTCTTTACCTTACCATCTGCCGTTGTAGATGATGATATCCCATTACTAACGGGTTTGGATGGTCGCAAGATGAGTAAGAGCTATGGCAATACCATTCCGCTATTTGGTGATTCTAATCCACAAGTTAGCGCCGAAAAGCAGATGCATAAAGCCATCATGAAAATTGTGACCAACTCACAGTTACCTGCTGAGCCAAAAGACCCTGATGACTCTGCTATTTTTGAGATTTATAAAGCCTTTGCTACTCCTACAGAAATTGCTGATATGCGCGCGCAGTTCGCCGCTGGTATCGGCTGGGGCGATGCTAAACAAGCCCTGTTTGAGAAAATAAATACGGAAATAGCACCCTTCCGCGCGCGTTATGAGCATCTTATGGCTAACCCAAAAGAGCTAGAAGAAATCTTACAAATGGGTGCAGAAAAAGCCCGTCGTCATAGCCGTAAGCAACTAGATAAAGCGCGTCGTGCCATTGGTATCCGTCCACTTGCCAAACTTAAATAATAAACAAAGTATTGGTAGATATTATTAATGTCGATGCATGAAGGTTTTGAACGTACTTATTTTTTGTCTTATTGTCAGTCTGTATATGATACGGACAAAGCGTATGACTCTGAGCAAACGAATAGACTTAATCGTCATCGTCATGTAGAACTGGATTCTGCTCAATTTCTAGCCAATATTGCCATGATAAGAAAGCCCAATAAAGTACTGGAGATTGGTACTTCAACTGGGTTTTCTACATTATGGCTTGCTTATGGTTTACGTTGCCAGTCTAACATTGAGTTTATATCGTTAGATATAGATAAAAGCCGAAGCGATGCTGCTAGGAAACACTTACAGAATACTGGTTTATACCCTCTCGTCAGGTTAATAGTGCAAGACGCCTTTGTTTTTCTAAATGAGACTGATGACATTTTTGATTTGATATTTTTAGATGCGGAGCGTCAGTTTTATTCCAATTATACCGAACGTCTACATAAAGTATTAAGTGTTGGCAGTGTTCTTATTGTAGATAATGTCATCTCTCATGGTGGTGAGGTTTGTGAATTCTTAACAGAATTCATAAATAATTCTCGTTATATTTGTCATACTTTGGATATTGGTGCAGGATTATTTATGGCAGTATGTCAGGAACCTTAAGCATGATAGATATATTTGATACTACTGCTATTCGCATTTACCAGACATCCGTACAACATCTACCAGAAGATCTCTATGTGCCGCCGCAAGCCTTTGCCATTTGGCTTGAGCAGTTTGCCGGACCATTAGATTTCTTGCTATATTTGGTCAAAAAAAATAACGTTGATCTGACCCAAATGCCGATACTACCCATAACGGAGCAGTATTTGGCTTACATCAGCGAATTAGATACCGAGCATTTTGAATTGGCAGGCGATTATCTGTTGATGGCGTCCACGTTGATTGCCATTAAAACCGAGCTGTTGCTGCCCAAGCCTGAAACTCCTAGCGATGAGCGTGATCCAAAAGCAGAACTGATTGAGCGCCTTGAAGAATATGCGCAAATCAAAGTAGCCAGTCAACGCTTAGATAATCTGGTACGTCTTGAGCGTGATGTGTTTTTGGCCATGGTCAGTATGCCCGGTCAAGACGTCATGAATGCTGAACTACCTAGCTATTCGCCAAACCTTTTGATTGACAGCCTATTTAAAATGCAGCTGCAGCCCGATTATCAAATGCATACCATCAACGTCGATGCTGTTCCTCTTGCTGATCGTATTGCCAGTATTAGCCGACAGCTCAGTACGGATGGCGAGCGCTCTTTTTATGAGCTACTAGATAAAACACAAGGTAAAATAGGTGTGGTTGTCAGCTTCGTCGCTATATTAGAGCTGATAAAACGACAGTTGGTTGGTATTATAAATGCTGATTTAGAAAGTCACCCTACCACTGACAATAATGATGCCGAAGACCGTCATATTAAACCCTTAACGTTACAGTGGTTGGCATAGTTATTATTCACCTATCTATTCCTATAAATATCGATACACATTATCATTTAAAAAGAGTCGCTTTCTAATGACAGATACTGACAATACCAAGCAAGATCATGACAAACCATCCTCATTATCTACCGCTTTACTGTCATTGACCGAAGAGCAGCGACAGCATCTAGCAGACTTAAGCAAGCATATCGAAGTGCTATTACATGCGTCCGAAGCGCCCCTCACCGCCACTGTCTTAAGAAAACACCTATCTTTAACGGCTAAAGAGCTAACAGAGGCTTTGGCGCTACTAAGACAGCGCTTGGATATGGGCGTGCTAAGCTTGCACGAAACTGCCAGCGGTTATCGACTGCAAGTCGCGAATAACTATAGTGCTTTAATTCAACGCGTCTTCCCGCAGCGCCAAGAACGCCTGAGCCAAGCCTTACTTGAGACGCTTAGTGTGATTGCTTACAAGCAGCCAGTGACTCGTAGTGACATAGAACACGTGCGCGGTGTGACGCTATCAAGCAATATATTGCGTCAACTATTTGATAAAGGCTGGATTGAAGAGAAAGGTTACAAAGAAACCTTGGGTCGCCCAGCATTACTACAGACCACGCCACAATTTTTAGATGCCTTTGGACTGAGTGAGTTGAGCGAGTTACCACCGATGCCAGATATCAGCGCTATCAAAGCGATGTCTTAAGCCTTTAGAGCGTGAAGCCTTTAAAAATCATTAAGCATTTAAAACATGATATAGAAGAGATTTAGCATTATTTTCCAGAGAATCTTCATTCAAAAAAAAGACAGACCGCATAGGATCTGTCTTTTTTATTTAATCAAGAAAGTCTTTGACTGGCTCTCAAGAATTAACTTTTAAGCATTGGCTCTTGATAACGGCCTGTTATTGATTAATGACATCAACGCCTTTTGGTGGCGTAAACTTAAACTGACTGCTACTAATGCTTGGGTTCAGTTTGATACCACTAAATTTGATTGAAGTGGTTTGACCAAGGCTATCATTTAGCACCATCATTACGGGCTTCCCACCGCTAAAACTCATTGACAAGCTCTTAAAGCTGGCACTGTCTGATTTTGGATACAACACGTAGTAATTTTTATTATCATATGGCTGGGTAATTTTGAAATTCTTGTCAATTTGGCTTGGGTCGCCTGATAACAGCAGTGCTGGCGTATTACCAACTTGGCTGTCAACGTTTTGCTTGGTCGCTTGTTCTAAATCCTTGTCATAAACCCACATGGAGTTACCATTAGCGACGATCAGTTGCTGTGATGGCGACTTTGTTTCCCAGCGGAAATTATTTGGGCGTTGTACACTCATCGTACCCGTAAAAGTACCACTGTTGGCACCTTTGGTCGTTTGGCTAAAGTTAGCCGTCATGCTTTTGGTATTTGTCAGCAGCTTGTTTAAACGTTTGGCAGCGGTCAAATTATCAGCTGGTGCAGCAGTAGCTGATTGTGTCAATACCATCATTGGGGCTGCAACACCAAGCGATGTCATTAATACACCAGCTAGAGCACCGCTCATCATTTTTTGTTTTAAAGTTGTTTTGTTGGTTAATAAAGTCATCATAAATCCTCTCTAAAAATGCATAATCGCTTAAAAATTGTCGCTTAAAAATTGTCGCTTTAAAATAAGACATCTTATTAAAATTTTTGTTTTCCATAAATGTTTATCTAACAACCATAAAACGGGTGCTCATAAACAATGACAACAGTGTGCCAGTTTTTTTATTACACGCCTAGTCATGATTTGCAATCTTTACTACCGCTGCCATACACGCTTGTAACTACTCTTTTGACCATTTTTGTGATCATAAGCGGCTACACAATAATAAACCGCATGGATGGTGATTTTTTTGACTATTGATTATTTCCTAATATTGTTTAGCAGCATAAAGCCAATTTAGTATCCATAACCCCTACGAAAATAACTAAAAAAAGCCCCTACTACCAAACGGTAATAGAGGCTTTTTAGTCATCGGATTATTTTAGTCTTCGACTAAAACAACCTTGATGGGCAATTATGCGCTTTCAACCATTACATAACGACGGTTGAACTTACCTTTGGTCGCAAACTTTACCACACCGTCATTCAGTGCAAATAAAGTATGGTCACGACCCATGCCAACGCCTTCGCCTGCGTGGAATTCTGTACCACGTTGACGAACGATGATGTTACCAGCTGTGATAGCTTGGCCACCAAAGATTTTAACGCCTAGCATTTTTGGGTTTGAATCACGACCATTACGGCTTGAACCGGCAGCTTTCTTATGTGCCATGGGAAAATCTCCTTGTTAATTTGACTTATCGCTGATGCGATAACTCTTAAGCGTTTAGTGCACTATTTAGCAGTAATTGCTAAGTGGATAATTAGGCATTAATGGCTTTGATTTTTAACAAGGTATACCATTGGCGGTGACCTTGCTCTTTGTGATAATGCTTACGACGGTTGTGCTTAACGATACGGATTTTTTCGCCGCGACCATGTTCAACCACTTCAACTTCAACGCTAGCACCTTCAACGATAGGCTGACCGATTTTGACAGTTTCGCCGTCAACAATCATCAATACATCTTCGAATTTGATTGTTGCGCCAGTTTCTGCTTTTAGTAGTTCAACTTTAAGCAACTCATCGACAACTACACGGTGCTGTTTACCACCAGTTTTGATTACTGCGTACATTGTATGACTCCGTTTAACCCGTGTGCCGTGGCTGATGTTATACCAACGCTTTTACGACGAACACGACAGGGAAAAATTAAAGGCAAGATTTTACGGCTTTTTGCTCATAAAAGCAAGCCGTCTATCTCACTTGTTTGACTGGTTTTTGTAAGGCAGTTACACGAATAACCACCTCACTTTTTATTATATCTACTGCTGATTAGGAGCGCATCTAAGATGCTACTCCAACAAAAAAACACTATATAATAACAGCGGCTATTATAACTTATATAATCATCGACTTACAGCCTTTTATACATCTCTTAAAGGACCTTAAATGTCGCCGATAAATGACCATTAATTCTAGTGAAATTTTAGCCAATTTTTACAGTTTTTATGTCAATTTCTATATATAGTAAATCTTATATAAAAGATAGGTGCGATGTTTTAGGCACGTTTTAACCCACAATCTAAAGGCATAGCTATGCTATTATAGAAAATAATGCCTTACCTATCTATAAAACTAAGGCTATAAAAAATTCTCTTTATTCTTATTAATATGACTATTTATTATGACCAGCATCCCTTCACATAAAACAGATTCAATGACTCAATCAACGCCTAATTATGCTGATATTCAAAGTATCGTGGCGGATGATTTTGAGATTATGGACAAGCAAGTATTCGGTAGTCTTAATTCCAAAGTTCAGCTGGTAATGAGCGTCTCACAGCATGTAATCAATGCTGGTGGTAAGCGCATGCGCCCGCTGATTACCTTGTTATGTGCACGCATGTTTGAGGACAAGCCCTCAGAAAAAGCCATGCATCTAGCCGCTATTACTGAGATGCTGCATACAGCGACCTTGGTTCATGACGATGTGATTGATGAGTCAGGACAGCGCCGTGGTAAGCCGACGGCTAATGCTACATGGGATAATGCCACCGCGGTACTGGTCGGTGACTATCTGATTGCTCGCGCCTTTAATTTATTAGTTGGCTTCCAAAGCTTACCACTGCTGCAAGTATTCTCAGATGGCACCTGTGATATCGCTGAAGGCGAAGTATTACAGCTCCAGCATCAGCATAACCCTGCCGCGACAGAAGAGGACTACTTGCGCATTATTGACGGTAAAACCTCGCGGCTGTTTATGATGGCGACTCAAGGCGCTGCAATTTTACAAGACAGAATAGAGCATATGCAGGCTTTAGGCGATTTTGGTCAGCACTTTGGCAATGCTTTTCAAATTATCGATGATGTGCTCGACTATAGTGGTGATAGTGAGGTAATGGGCAAAAACCTAGGAGACGACCTCGCTGAAGGCAAGCCAACCCTGCCGACCATCAAAGCGCTTGAGCTGCTAAAAAACAGCGACATCGAAGGCTATGAGCAGTTGCGTGTCGCCGTACAAACTGGAAAGACACCGAACGCTGAACAACTTATTGAGTTAGTGCGCCGCTCAGGATCATTAGATTACTGTAAGCAGCGGGCTTGGGAAGAAACCAAGCTGGCGCAACAAGCATTGAGTACGCTACCTGACAATCGTTATCGCACAGGCTTATATCAATTGACTGAATTGGCTAGCGCACGCTTGCTGTAGTCAGTATCGTCATAACAGCTGTCAATACTTGCGGCTAGCAGCCATTAACTGTTGATAAAGACCCTTAATGAGTAATTGTGTTAATGGTCACAGTTAATAGTTGCTAAAGTTTTTGTTTTGTTGGCAAACCTTATTTATCATTCATTAAAGACCTTACAATCTATATGGTTATACTATTTTCACAAAAGTTTACAATTATTTCTCATTGACCGTTGTATGACTGTACATTAGCTGTTAATGAAGATGGCGCTTGCCATGACAGTATTTCATGCATTCACAAAAGCTGATATTACGGTTTCTAACCATAAATCCTGCGCTCAACTACTTGACTGTGGGGTTATCCCGATAGTTTATAATTACTCGTTAACTTTACTAATCAAGGTTGTGGTTTGGCTACAGCTTTGATGCTTAAGATTCTTACACCGATACTTGATACTTATATCGCTATTAGAGATTCTAATAGTGATGTTTGGCTAAATTCATATTATTAAGAACAAATTTAGCCGAGAAAGTAAAGCTCATTAGAATCAATACTCATTTTTATATTCAATACGCTTAGATTTATTGATAAACTTTTTATACTGTCATTACTTATTTTATACCTATTGCCGAGGACATTGATGAAGCACTCTACTCTTGCGCTTGTAATAGCATCTGTACTATCTGGAGCTGTACTGATTGGCTGTGACAAAAACGAGGACGCCGCTGGCGCAGATGCCGCACAGCAGCAGATGCCGCCTGCGGTTGTTAACGTCCAGACTGTCACGCTCGATACTGTACCCCAAGTACAGACTTTTTCTGGACGTACCACGGCTTATCAGACTGCCGACGTCCGCCCACAAGTTAATGGCGTTATTGACGAAGTATTGTTCCGTGAAGGCGGCAACGTCAAAAAAGGCCAGCCACTTTATCGTATCAATACTGATAACTACGCTTCTTCTGTCACCAGTGGTCAGGCAGCAGTGCAACAAGCACAAGCAAATTACCAGACTGCACAAGCAAATAATGCCAATGCAAAAGCCGAGCTAGCCAGCCGTCAGGCATCATTGGCACAAGCACAAAATGATTTACAGCGCTTACAAGGCTTGGTCAGCATCGACGCCATCTCAAAGCAGCAGTATGAGCAGGCACAAACACAAGTACGTACTGCACAAGCAGCGGTACAAAGTGCGGTCGCCGCTGTTGGACAGACACAAGCAGGCATCGAAAGTGCAAAAGCAGGCATTCAAACTGCTCAAGCGGGTTTAGATGCTAGTAACCTAGATCTTAACCGTACCATCGTACGTGCCCCGCTGTCAGGTCGTACTGACCGCTCTAGTGTCACCGCTGGTACTTTGGTCAGCGCAGGTCAAGCTGATCCGCTGGTGACTATCTCACGCTTAGATCCTATCTATGTTGATATCAGTCAATCATCCTCTGAGCTATTAAAACTGCGTCAGCAAATCGCTGAAGGCAAAGCACAGCCGGGCATGAATTCGGTTGAGTTGGTATTAGAAGATGGCTCAGTCTACCCAGTACGCGGCAAGCTTGCTTTATCTGAAGCAAAGGTTGACGAATCAACAGGCGCTGTGACCTTGCGTGCTATTTTCCCTAACAGCAATAACATCTTGCTGCCTGGTATGTATGTGACGGCACGTTTGACACAGAGCGTGATTACCAATGCTGCATTGGTACCGCAAAGCGCCGTAATGCGTACACCGAAAAGTGAGACGCAAGTTTACATCGTTGATGAAAATAATAAAATCCAAGTACGTCCTGTCACTATTAATGGCACTTATAAAGGCCAGTGGGTTGTCACTGACGGCTTACAAGCAGGGGACAAGATAGTTGTTATCGGCGGCTCAAAAGTTAAGCCTGAACAAGAGGTGGTCGTTAAGCCATTAGAGAATCCAAACCCAGCACCAGCTAAAGAAGGTGCCCCTAATGCCCAGACGCCGCCGCAAGCTGCTAAAGCGATGGATAAGCCAGCTAGCAAAGATGCCACTGCTCAGAAACCAGCAGAGTCTACCGCTAACTAATTCCATTCAAAGATAGGAAGACTAGGAATATACTATGTCACGTTTTTTTATTAATCGCCCTATTTTTGCATGGGTTATGGCTATTTTAGTCATGCTCATCGGGGTGATATCGGTCATTAACTTACCGATTGAGCAGTATCCACGTATTGCACCACCGACGATTTCAGTCAGCGCAAGCTATCCTGGTGCTAATGCTCAGACGGTTGAAGATTCAGTCGTGCAGATTATTGAGCAACGCATGAAGGGTCTTGATGGTCTGATGTATATGTCGTCATCGAGCTCCTCGAATGGTGCTGCATCCATTACGCTCACTTTCGAAAATGGTACAGACTCTGATACTGCACAGGTACAGGTACAGAACAAACTCCAAGCCGCCATGAGCTCACTACCCGAGTCGGTACAGCGTCAAGGCGTCAACGTTAATAAATCCTCTAGCAGCTTTTTAATGGTGCAAGGTTTTATTTCTGAAGATGGCAGTATGGATCGTGCGGATATCGCCGATTATGTCAACTCAAACGTTGTTGACCAGTTAAGCCGTGTGGAAGGTGTTGGTGAAGTACAAGTTTTCGGTTCTGCTTATGCCATGCGCATTTGGTTAGATCCGGCGCGCTTACGTAGCTATAACATGGTGCCAGCGGATGTGGTTGAGGCAGTACGTGCACAAAACGCCCAAGTATCTGCCGGTCAGCTAGGTCAAGCACCTGCTGATACCAGTCAACAGGTTATCAATGCGACTGTCACGGTTCAAAGCTATCTACAAACGCCTGATGAATTTAAAAATATTCTATTAAAAACCGATACCGCTGGCGCAAAAGTGCGTTTAGGTGATGTGGCAGAGGTTGAGATTGGTAGTGCAGACTACGGCGTAGTGTCGCTATACAATGGTAAAGAAGCAGCTGGTCTTGGTATTTCATTGGCGGGTGGTGCAAACGCACTGGAAACTCGTGAAGCCGTTGGGGCTCGTATGGCAGAGCTGGAAGCAAACTTCCCAGCAGGTCTAACATCCGTTATCCCTTATGACACCACACCATTTGTGCGCTTGTCTATCGAACAAGTGGTTATGACACTGCTTGAGGCAATTGTTCTCGTATTTATCGTTATGTTCGTTTTCTTACAGAACTGGCGTGCGACTATCATTCCTACTCTTGCCGTACCTGTCGTACTACTTGGCACCTTCGCTGTACTTTACATCGCTGGTTTTAGTATTAACGTCTTGACCATGTTTGCCATGGTACTATCCATCGGTCTGTTGGTCGATGATGCGATCGTCGTCGTCGAAAACGTTGAGCGTATCTTGGAAGAAGATCCTGATATCTCTATTAAAGATGCTACCGTACAATCGATGGGCGAGATTAGTAAAATCGTTATCGGTATTGCGCTGATTCTATCTGCCGTATTCGTACCGATGGCATTCTTCGGTGGCTCAACAGGTGTGATTTATCGTCAGTTCTCTATCACCTTGATTACCAGTATGGTGCTATCGGCCTTAGTAGCGCTTATCTTTACCCCTGCCCTTTGTGTGACCTTACTCAAGCGTAGCAAGAGCCATGATAAAGGTAATACAGAAGAGCAAAAAGGCTTCTTTGGTTGGTTTAACCGCTCGTTTTATAAAGTCAGTCGTAGTTACGAGAATTTAGTTGGCAAAAGTTTCCGCTTGAAGTGGCTATACTTAATTCTTTATGCTGCCATTATCGGTATTATGGCAGTGGTATTCTTACGTATTCCCGGCTCGTTCTTACCAGAAGAAGATCAAGGTATTATGTTTACCTTGGTTCAGTTACCTGCTGGCGCGACGCTTGATGAAACGCAAGAAGTGCTCGATAAAGTCAGTGATTATTACAGTACCCAAGAAGGCGATAATATCGCTTCAGTCTTTACGATCGCAGGTTTTAGTTTTGCAGGACAAGGGCAGAATATGGGACTGGCCTTTGTACGTTTATCGGATTGGGCTGATCGTCCCGGTGAAGAAAACACTGCACAGGCTGTCGCTGATCGCGCCATGGGTTACTTCTTTACCCAATTAAATGAAGCCCAAGTATTTGCGATTGTACCGCCAGCCATTACCGAACTTGGTAACGCCAGTGGTTTTGACTTAATGATTCAAGACACCGGTAACCTTGGTCATGAGGGTCTACTCGAAGCACGTAATATGCTGCTTGGCATGGCTGCGCAAAACGACAAAGTCGCAGGCGTTCGTCCAAATGGTCAAGAAGATGCACCGCAGTTAAAAGTGAATATTAATCAAGAGCAGGCCGCTGCTTATGGCTTGTCACTTGCTAGTATTAATAGCGTTATTTCTACCGCTTGGGGCTCAAGTTATATTAATGACTTCGTCGATCGCGGGCGTATTAAACGCGTCTTTGTTCAAGGTGAACCAAGCAGCCGTACCAATCCTGAAGATATTGCTAAATGGTATGTACGCAACGATGTAGGTGAAATGATTTCATTTGATGCGTTCTCTAGCAGCGAATGGCAATCTGGCTCACCGCGTCTGACCCGTTATAACAGCTTACCATCGATGAATATTCAAGGTAGTGCTGCACCTGGTCTAAGTACGGGTGAAGCGATGAGTTCGATGGAAGCAATGATGGAGAATCTGCCTGAAGGTGTGGGCTATGAGTGGACGGGTATGTCACTTGAAGAGCAAAAGTCAGGTGCACAAGCGCCGATGCTATACGCGCTTTCAATCTTGGTGGTGTTCTTATGTCTAGCAGCCTTGTATGAAAGCTGGTCTATCCCCTTCTCTGTGCTATTGGTCATTCCACTTGGGGTATTAGGTGCAGTCCTCTTTACTTGGCTACGTGGCTTTAATAACGATATTTATTTGCAGGTAGGTCTACTCACAGTCGTTGGTCTATCCGCTAAAAATGCTATCTTAATCATTGAGTTTGCAAAAGAGCACCAAGAGGAAGGCTATAGTCTGAGAGAAGCTGTCATGACAGCCGCGCGTCAACGTTTGCGCCCGATTATCATGACCTCGCTTGCCTTTGGACTGGGTGTTGTGCCATTATTTATCGCCACAGGTCCTGGTTCAGGCAGTCAAAATGCCATCGGTACCAGTGTACTAGGTGGCGTCGTGACCGCGACATTGTTAGGTATCTTCTTTATTCCCATGTTTTATATTTGGGTACGTAGTATGTTCCCGTACAAATACGAGAATAATAAACCAAACGATAAAGATGATGATAATAGTACGCCTGACCCGCAAAACCCAACGCCTTCTGAGAATTATCAGCCTGCAAGCTTTGGAGACAATACACAATGAGTGTTCAGAAAACATATAACACCAACTCAGCAGCGGTAGCAAATATTGCTATCACTGCCCAACCAGCGGGCTCACATATGCGCAGAAATGCTGGTCGCCTAATCGGCTTGACCGTTTTAGCGATGAGCATGGCTGCTTGTAACACGATTCCAAAAGCAGATATGCGCCCTGTGCTTGCTGAGCCAAATATCCCTATCGAACAAACCTATGGGGCATTCGATAAAGAAACAGTTAGTAACGCTGATCAAGCAAGTATTGCGGGTCAACGCTGGCAGAATTTTTATAGCGATGAGCGTTTAAAGGGCTTGATTGCTTTAGGGTTAGAGAACAATAAAGATTTTGAAAGTGCTCGTTTAGCAATCGAGAAAGCACGCGCACAGTATCAAATTACCGATCTTAATGATCTACCAGCGATTAATGGTAATGGTGGATACACGCGTCAAGCACAAAATAGAACTGACAAAAACCCCAATAGTAGCTATAACGTCAACCTAGGCTTGGCTAATTACGAGTTGGACTTTTGGGGCAAAATTGCTAGCTTAAAAGATCAAGCGCTACAGAATTTCTTAGCCACTACAGCGGCCAAAGATTCGACCCAAATCAGCTTGATTAGTAACATCGCTCAGAGCTATGCCAACTTGAGCTATAGCTTAGCGCAGTTAAAGCTGGCAGAAGCCACGGTTGAGAGTCGTGAAAAGTCTCTGTTTATCGCTGATAAACGCTTTGAAGCAGGCATTGATCCGAAGCTGCCATCTTTGCAAGCCAGTGCGTCATTAGAAAATGCCAAACTTGCTGTCCTACGGGCACAAAGCAGCATTTTAAAATCACGTAACGCCTTACAGTTCTTGGTGGGTGGACCGATTCCAACCAATCTAATTCCAACACCAGCAGTCAGCAACATCACTAGCCAGCAGATATTTAGTGCAGGCTTACCAAGTGAGTTGCTACGTTATCGCCCAGATGTACTGCAAGCAGAATACAACCTAAAAGCCGCTGGTGCCAATATCGAAGTGGCACGCGCGTCTTATTTCCCGTCTATCAGCTTAGCCAGTAGCATTGGGGTTAGTAGCGGCAGTTTAGATGACTTATTCAAAAGCGGCGCTGTCGGTTGGTCGTTTGGCCCAAGCATTAGCGTGCCTATCTTTGACGCTGGTCGCTTAGACGCCAATTACGATGTGGCTAAAATTGAGCGTGAACAAACGCTCTCAGGCTACGAGAAATCTATCCAAACCGCATTCCGTGAAGTGTCAGACGTACTCGCGACACGAGCCACACTGGGTGAGCAGCTCGAAGCACAATACCGTCTACAAGATAACTTTGAACAAACGTTCCAGATAGCAGATGCACGCTTTAAAGCAGGTATTGCCAACTATCTAGATGTGCTAGATGCACAGCGTTCATTGTTCTCAACGCAGCAAGGTATTTTGGATTTAGAGCTACAAAAAATTGTGAGCCAAGTCGAGCTATACCAAGTGCTGGGTGGCGGTGCTAATCTGGATGTACCAACGGCGATTCCTGTACCGCATAAAAACTTAGTGCAACTAGTGAATCTACCTGCCAATAGCAATAAAGCAAAAGCGGCAAATGCTATCGATGCGGCTAGCTCAGCGCGAGTTGCTTCTGCACAAGAAGCAAACGCCATTAAACAAGCGCAACCATCGGAAACGGCCACTTTTGAGCCAACCGCTGTCGTTGATGTCAATAATGATGGCAAAAAAGATGCTGCCATAGGAGTCGTTACCAAACAGACGACGTATAACGAAACCAGCATTGAGCAAGTACCGGTCACGCAGATCGTTGAGCCTTAAACACTCATAAATAGTGTGAGGTGATTTCCTTCACATTGATAGTCGATAAGTACAAAAAGCCCTACCGACTTGGTAGGGCTTTTTGCTTTTGTAAGGTGCTTTTAGTTATAGTAGGGAAATTAGCTTACACATACTTTTATCCACTTATTAATGTCCGTGATATAAAAAAACATATGCTTCAAAACAGCTTATTTAATCAAGCTGATAAATAACAATGACTAAAATCTAATGAGGACAAATCATGACTTATACCTTTAACCGTCAATTCCCTGAAACTCGTCTACGTCGATTACGCTACAACGATAACGTACGCGCGATGATTCGTGAAGTTGAGCTGCATCCTAAGCACTTTATCGCCCCTGTCTTCGTCTTAGAAGGCAAAAATAAGCGCGAAGCAATCGCTAGTATGCCAGGCGTTGAACGCTTATCGATTGACCTGCTGATCAACTATGCCAAAGAATTATTAAGCGAGGGCGTCACTACCATCGACATCTTCCCTGTTATTGATAATTCCTTAAAAACACCCGACGGTAAATCAGCTTATGACGAAAACGCCCTTACTGCTCGTACCGTAAAAGCGATCAAAGATGCTGTGCCTGAAATGGTGATAATGACCGATGTGGCGTTAGATCCTTATACCTCGCACGGTCAAGATGGACTGCTGGATGATTCAGGCTATGTCGTTAATGATGAAACGGTTGAAGTATTGGTCAAACAAGCATTGGTACATGCCCGCGCTGGTGCTGACATCATCTCGCCTAGTGATATGATGGATGGCCGTATCAAAGCCATGCGTGACGCCTTTGAAGCCGAAGGCTTTGTGAATACCGCTATCATGGCTTACTCTGCCAAATATGCTTCTGCATACTATGGTCCGTTTCGTGATGCAGTCGGCAGTGCTGGCAACCTAAAAGGCGGACACAAGAAACAGTACCAGATGGATTTCGGTAATCGTGCTGAAGCGCTGCATGAAGTGGCGATGGACATAGCCGAGGGTGCAGACATGGTCATGATTAAGCCGGGTCAGCCGTATCTAGACCTTATTCGTGAAGTTAAAAATACCTTTGGCGTACCGACCTTTGCTTATCAAGTGTCTGGCGAATATGCGATGCATATGGCTGCGATTCAAAATGGTTGGCTAACCGACGCGGTGATTTTAGAATCGTTGATTGGTTTCCGCCGTGCAGGCGCTGATGGGATTTTGACGTATTTTGCGCTAGAAGCCGCTCGTCAGTTGAATAATGCGTAATATAAATTAAGCAGCTTTTTATTTATACCGTCAATCTATCGCGCCAACTGTGATCAAGCAGCTGGCGCGATTTTTATTGCCTTATATTAAAACTTCACTAAAAATTATAAACGTGTACGCTCGTGTGGCTCATTAAAATCAAGCGCTGGACCAACAGGAATGATACGCGTGGGATTGATATTGGCATGACTAGTATAATAATGCTGCTTAATATGCCCGATGCTCACCGTCTCTGCAATACCTAACACTTGATATAAATCACGCAGATAACCCCAAAGATTGGGATAATCAACAATGCGGCGAATATTACATTTAAAGTGTCCGACATATACCGCATCAAAACGCACCAGCGTGGTAAATAAGCGCCAGTCCGCCTCAGTTATCGTATTACCTAGCAAATAACGCTGGTCTGTCAAACGTGCCTCTAGCGTCTCTAATACATCGAATAGCTCCGTCACCGCTTCTTCATAAGCCTCTTGTGTGGTCGAAAATCCTGCTTTATAAACGCCATTATTAACCGCAGAATAAACGAGCTCATTAACTGCATTGATTTCTGCTAATAACTCGGTTGGTAAAAAATTACCTGCTAGCGCCCCAACCTCATCAAAAGCTGAGTTAAACATACGAATGATCTCAGAGGACTCATTACTGACAATGGTATTGGTTTTTTTGTCCCATAATACTGGTACCGTCACCCGTCCTGTATAGTCAGGCTTTGCCGCCGTATAAATCTCATATAAGTAATTCGCATTTACAATAGGATCAGCAATCACGCCTGCGCCCTCTGCAAACGTCCAGCCCTTATCGCCCATAAATGGATGCACCACTGACAGCGAAATCAGGTCTTGCAAACCCTTTAGCTGACGGTAAATAATGGTACGATGTGCCCAAGGACATGCAAGCGAGATATATAAATGATAGCGATCAGCTTCGGCTTTAAAACCGCCAACACCTGACGAGCCTGCGCTGCCATCGACCGTGACCCAATTTCTAAAGCCGGCATCTTCTCGCTCAAAGCGTCCACTGCTCGCCTCCGTGTCATACCATTTGTCTTGCCATTGACCATCAACCAACAGCCCCATATCACTCTCCTCAACATTCTATTTTGATATAACTTTTGTGAAATATGCATACTGTGAAGTCATTATCACTATCCTCACTTTATTTTGAGAATGATACCAGTTATATACTGCCTAGCTATTAGGATTTGTAGTTCTACTGACAATAAAAAATAAACCAATTTCAATCACTATTTAATATAACTACATAAAAAAATATTAAAAGTCACTTAATATAAAGTGTGATACTCATTATTATGCTAATAAAAAAAATTATTAGAAATAAAGCTTGTAAAATCTCAAAAACTTGATAGAATACTCAACCTAAATAGGCGTATAGCTCAGTTGGTTAGAGCGCTACCTTGACATGGTAGAGGTCAGCAGTTCGAGTCTGCTTATGCCTACCAAATATTTAGAAAGCCCCAGTCTAACGACTGGGGCTTTTTTTGTCCGTAAAATATGGGCTGTAGCGGAAATACAAAGCTGATCTTCATCAAGATTTTCTTGTTTATAGCAGTGGCCAAACTACATCAAAAAATCTGTGTGCCTAAATTGTGCCTAAGTTGTGCCTTCTATCAGTTTTGCCTGTCTTTCAAAATAGCATTTTTGACCTCTACTCTAGTTTTCCTAAAACTACGAAATAATTAATTTATTGCTTTTCCTCTAGCGACTCGTTGGGTACATAAGTGAAAAGATCACCTACTCCAATATCTAATGCTTCACAAATCTTATCCATGGTCTCAAAATCTATTCTTGAAGTTTGTTCATTATAAATTTTGTGCATAGTCGATTTACTAATACCCGTCATTCTTATCAAATCTGCAACTTTCATTCTGCGCTCAGCCAGTAGCACTGGCAAATTACATAAAATCATAATAGAACCCTTTATCTACTAAAAAAGTACTTGCATACAACAACCTTTGCTAGTAAAGTACCTTTATCGAACAACAAAATAGTTCGATAGAATAATATAATTATTGAATTGACCTATAAGGAACTTATTATGTCACACACCTACCTAACTACCCAAGAGCTTTCTGAGCTTATCAAATATAACCCTCGTACGATCCGTAACGAGCTTAAAGATACCGTACTGATTGAAGGTATTCATTATATACGTCCCTTTGGTGGGCGTAAGATTTTATATGTTTGGGAGGAAATTGAAAAGGATATGCGTACTGGCGTTGCCGGTAGCATCAACGCCATGGCATTACAATAAGGGGAATTACGATGGCTAGCATAAGAACACGTAAAGGTAGCGACATGCTGTTTGTTGACTTTCACTACATGGGCAAACGCTGTCGGGAGACGACAAACTTAGTAGATACCCCAGCAAATCGCAAGAAGCTTGAAAACATCATTTTGAATATGGAAGCAGAAATTAGATTGGGCATTTTTAATTATGCTCAATACTTTCCTAAAAGTGATAAAGCAGCAGAGATGGTAGCGTTAAACGATCGTAAGGAGTGTATTAATAGTAATGTTCCTTCTTTTAAGCAGTTTGCCACCCTATGGTTTTCTGAGAAAGAAATTGAGTGGCGTGATACTTACAAACGTAAAATACAGGAGATTATTGATATGTATTTACTACCTGAGTTTGGGACTAGACCCATTCATCTCATAAAAAAGACAGATGTATTAGCCTTCCGTTCATCGCTCGCCAAAGTAACGTACGGAAAAGCTAACAAACATCTGTCAGCGGCACGCATCAATTCGATAATGGTACCTCTAGGTATGATACTAAAAGAAGCCGCTAAACGCTATAAGTTTGATAACCCTTATGATGACATTAAGTCTCTCAAAGAGCCTAAAACTGATATTCAGCCATTTACACTGGAGGAAGTCTGGAAGTTCATCAATGGTGTGAGAGCTGACTATCGTAATTATTATCTTGTGCGCTTCTTTACTGGTATGCGTACGAGTGAGATTGATGGATTGATGTGGGAAAATATTGACTTTAATCGTCGTGAGATTGTGATTAAGCAGGCGCTGGTTAAAGGCAAGATGGTTCCCCCTAAGACGCAAGAGTCTTATAGAGCGATTCAAATGTCACCTTGGGTTTTTGATGCTTTAAAAGATCAGCAAGCCATCACTTATAAGCGCTCAGAGTATGTGTTTTGTGCTCATACTGGTTCGCCACTTGATTACAACAATATCAATAAACAAGTATGGCATCCCACGCTTAGGCTTTTAGGACTCAAGACACGCAACGCTTATCAGACACGGCATACGGCAGCCACACTTTGGTTAGCAGCAGGTGAGAGTCCTGAGTGGATTGCCAGCCAAATGGGACACTCTACGACTAAGATGCTATTCAATACTTATAGCCGCTATGTACCAAATATGACCCGCCAAGATGGCAGTGCATTTGAGGCCTTAGTTATGCTTAGTCAGACTGTACAGACATCTACCGACAAGGAGACATCACAATGAAATTCATTAATTACGATAAATTGCATGCGGCCTTGAAACCTAGTGGCTATGTCAGTCAGGATGCCAATAGTATTGCCAATACTTTAATTTGTGAGCTCTATATTCAACCAGGTAATGGTTTGGCACGGTTCTTAAGTGTTAATAGTTGCTTTGATAATCATATGGCATTGCGTGTGTGGGTCCAGAAGCGTTTGGACGCGAGTATTGGGTATGTGGTTGATGATATGTATCAGCAGCTTCAGGGTGAGCTTTATGAGCTATTGCCGCAGCATGGCTATGCGTATTGAGGAGAATACTATGAGTGTGAAGCTTCAGCCTAGCATGACGCAGAATACACGAGAGTTAAATATCTGTGGCGATTACTGGGCATACAATAATCAAGGTGATTATATTGCACACGTAAAATCAGTTTGTCAGAAGTACGACATCAGCTCTCATATCTTGTTTCAAACTGTAGGTGAATGTTTTGCTTATTTAGATGATGTGCGATGCGAGTACTGTGGTTACGTTTGCCCTCTAGAAACACCTGCTGACATTCCTTTTATGCGCTCAAAAAAGAGTTGGTGTTGTGAGGTGTGTGAGTATGCCTTGTGGCGTAAAGATCAAAGTAAGTAACTCAACTAAAAGATTAAAGGCTAGAGGGCTCAAGCTGTCTAGTTTTTGCTATATATCTTAGATTAACACATGAAGTGCAATACCAAATGTGAGGTGGAAAAAAGACCTAGATGCGCTAGCATCAAAGTCTTTATCCACCGACCAAAGTGAGATTGCAACCATGAACTATACGCATCTAAGCCTAGGGGAACGATACCAGATTTATGCCCTAATAGGGGCAAAACATAGTATTAATTTCATAGCGCGGGCGTTAAACAGAAGTCCCAGTACCATATTAAGAGAAATCAGACGCAATAAAAGCCTGCGCGGTTACCGAGTCAATAACGCTCATAAGAAAGCTTGTGCAAGACGATCAAACAATGCGCTCAGCATCATCGCTGACGTATGGGACTGGGTCACAGACAAGCTTAAAGAGAACTGGAGTCCCCAGCAAATAGCAGGTGTTCATGGTGGACTCAGTCATATGAGCATTTATCGCTATATATGGACAAACAAGCGTAAGGGCGGCAGGTTATGGCAGTGTCTCAGACGTAAAGCCAAGCCTTATCGGCAGCGTTTAACTGCTGAGACTCGTGGTCGTATTAATGACAGAGTCTCTATCCATGAGCGCCCCTCCATCGTTGATGCGCGCTCACGTATTGGTGACTGGGAAGCGGATACCGTTATCGGTCAGCATCACAAGCAAGCGATTGTCACGCTCGTTGAACGTAAAACGGGGCTGCTGAAGATGAAGCGTGTGGATAATAAAACGGCACAGCAAGTATCAGAGGCAATGATAGAACTCTTAGCGCCAGTGAGGTTGCAGGTTAAGACCATTACCTCTGACAATGGTAAAGAGTTTGCTCAGCATAAGAAGGTGAAACAAAAGCTCTTTAGCTCTTTCTTCTTTGCCGATGCTTATGCGTCATGGCAGCGAGGAACCAACGAGAATACCAATGGCCTTATCAGAGAGTACTTGCCTAAGGGTTGTGACTTTAGACAAGTCTCTGATAATGAAATACAGGACATTGAGAACAAACTAAATAACAGACCAAGAAAACGCTTAGGGTTTAAAACGCCTATGCAGGCGTTCTATAATATTAATTAGCGTTGCACTTGGTGTGTTAATCTAAGTTAATATATGGTTGGTTCTATCCACCAATCATCGACAAGTTATTCATCATGCCGCTGTTAGACTCATGAAGGTGATGATGCTCAGGTTTAATTGGCATAAAGCTATGTAGGGTGTTCACAAGCCCTGCAACATCGTCTTGCTCTAGGTGCTGACGAATATCGTAGTTACCTTGGTCAAATAAGCACAGATGTACCTTGCCTTGACTGCTGACCCGCAAACGGTTGCAGCTATCACAAAAATGAGCAGCGTAAGGAGCAATCATACCGATACGGCCTTTATAATCTGGATGGCTGTATTCTATCGCTGGACCATCGTTGCTACCACGCACATGGGTTTGCCAGCCATTTTTTAATAAATAATTGGTAATAATATCGGACTGTGCATGCTGCGCAAAAAATAAGTCGCTGTTGTCGCTGGTCTGCATAAATTCAATAAATCTATAGGTAACGGCTCTGTCTTTGATGTATTCGATAGCATTCATCAGATTTTCAAAGGCAGTTTCTGCCATTAATATACTGTTTATCTTTAGCTTAATGTCTGTGGTCGCAAGTAAAGTATCCATATCCGCTAAGAGCTGCGGCAACATATCAAAACCGGTCATCTTATGGAAAGTCGCCGCATTAAAGCTGTCCATACTGATATTGAGTTGATTCAGTCCAGCTGCTTGCCAACTGGGCAAGTGCTTACCAAGTTTATAACCATTACTGGTCATGGCAACAGTTTCAATGCCTTTGGTATTTTTGATGGTTTTAATAATGTCTACCAAATCACGGCGTATTGAGGGTTCGCCGCCCGTAATCCTGACTTTTTTGGTGCCAACTTCAGCAAATCCACGGATCAACGTAGCAATTTCAGTGACACTCAGCTCATTTTGTGGTGGTTTGCCTTGATAGCCATCTGGCAGGCAATACTCACAGCGGAAATTACAGAAATCAGTAATGGATAGACGCAAGTAAGTCAGACGTCGTGCAAAACCATCTGTCAGTGGTTGATGGCTAGTATTAATAGGAAGGGACGAATCAAGGGGCAGATTATCAACAGTGGCATCGATGATAGAAAGTTTTTTACCGTCATGGATAACAGATATTGCCACAGGTGAATACAGTTGTGCATTCCCTATTGTGGGGGCGTGATAGGACATAATGTATTACCGTTAGTTTTGAATATGTTGTGGACTTTTAAGCGTTGCCTCAGGTTATGAATCAATATTTTTTATTATTTAAAACTTGTTATGATGAATAGTCATTGTAACAAACTAACGTTAGATAGCTAGTAACCCTACAAGTCTTATATCTAACACTAAAACAGTTGATATTAAAACTTATAGGGATAAGCAGCGGAAAGTTGATTTAACTGCTTTCTCTAGTTGACTGCGTTACTAGTTTCATATTTGACAAGCTATACTATAGACAAGGAAGAGAAGGAAAGTTATGACCAAGGAAATAACTGCACCTCTACCTTTTCCCCTGCTACGACATTGCCGGATTCTTGGGCTAGCACAATCAAACTATTAGCATTACTGAGCTGTTTAATACGATGAGACTGCTGGTTGGCAAAACTGGTCACTTGTAAGTTACCATTATCATCCTGCGACAAGACACCGCGTTGAAAATCTTTGCGACCTACTGACTTCTTAATATTACCTTGTAGAGTTGCTCGCACCTTTAAGGTCATCGGTAAATCATTAGTGCGTACGCCTGATAGACGCCATAGCGCCGGAATAACTAACTGTAAAGTGCCAACCACAGTAGATAAAGGATTACCCGGTAAGCCAAAATATAATACGGGCTTATCAAGGTCTTTACTTAACTCACCAAACACAAAAGGCTTGCCTGGTTTCATGGCTACTTTATAGTGGTTTATTTGCCCTAATTTTTCAATGACGGCGGTTAAAAAATCATAGTCGCCTACTGAAACCCCAGCGGTAGAAATCAGCACATCGCAGTCATGCATGGCTTCAGTAACGGCAGCAGTCGTCTTATCCAAATTATCAGGGATAATGCCATAGTCATGAATAATCACTGGCAAGCCAGACAACATACTTTTAAGTGTTGGCGTATTAGAATTATAAATCTGTGCCAAGTTATTGATTGGCTCACCTAAAGCAACCAACTCATCACCAGTAGCCAATAGCCCAACGACTAAGGGTTTATAGATGTCGACTTTATCAACGCCCAAATTGGCAAGCAAGCTAATATCAGCAGGGTTCAAACGTTTACCTGCAGTTAATACCACCTCACCTGACTCAATCTCTTCACCTTGTTTGCGAATATGCTCATCGACTACAACCGTTTGAGATAAGGTGATTGAATAGGTTTTTGATTTATCAAGTGACTCTCTAATATCTAAAAAATTGGTGTTTTCTTGCATGATGACCGTATCACAGCTGTCAGGAACTACCGCACCGGTAAAGATACGTACACCTTGTCCAGCTTGTAGATTGCCAGTGAACGGTTTACCTGCTTGCGACTCACCTATAATATCGATAGTTCCATTTTTGCTAAGGTCACTACCAGCAGCAACACTGTAGCCATCCATCGCCGATAGGTTGTTTCTAGGAATCGTAAAAGGCGATACTATCTCTTGCGCAAGTATATGATTTTGACTGTCTAGCAGGTCACACGTTTGCGTTGCTCTTTTTACTATAGGAAAGTCATCTTGATTATAGCTTTGAATACGCTGGGTTATATACTGCTGAAGTTGTTCAAGGGTAATCATTGGCTTTATACTCACTTATACTTAATGCTATACAAAATTAATGTTACGCAGGTTAAGACTGTCATGTATTTATTTAAGACACCCATTATGCACAAACTAGCTAATCACTAACTCACTATGCTCTCTAGTGCTGCTCTATCTTCTATAACAAACTGCTCTACTAAAGCAGCAAGTGCAGGATAAATATCTGTTTGCACATTAATCTTTTGACAGTATGCAGTGAACTGCGGTAGCCAATTAAGTAAAGCACTATCAAGAAAATCGATTTGTTCTTGTACCGTGTTGAGCATATCAAGCTGCTGCTCAATAGCTTTATTAATCCATAAGCTCATAACGATAAAATAGACACTTAAATGATCATTCGGTTCACGAAATTCAGGATGTAGGCTTAATTGCTGGCTATCAAGGAAGCGCATCATATGAGCAGCAGGTTTGCCATAAAGATGTTTATCGCTGCTCAGATAATAAGAAGCGTAAGGCGGTGCACTATCATCACCACTGAGTAAGAATATCTGCGCAAAATCTGCGGCAAGCTCAATGGCACGATGCTCTTGTGGGAATTGCTGCAAATTATCAATGGCAGCTTTGACGCGATTACTGTGTTGCTCAAGTCCGAGATTAACAAATACCTTGTGAATACTATCGTAAGCTTTATTCTGTTGCCATTCACCTAAGGTTGCTGAGGTAAGCTCACGCGCGAAAATATCTGCAAACCAACGATAAAGTGCAGAACGTGCCGGATTAGCAGCTTGCCATTCTTCAAAGAAGTTCATTTTATCTTCAGTTATGTTCATTTTATATCCAATTTAAAATATTTTTATGTGTTATTGGCAGTTGCTTCTATTAATTAACACATTTATTAAATAGCAGTTTTATTTTTATATGATAATGGCATTAAGCACCACATTAGAACAGATCATCTATATAAATAAATAAATGCCTTTGTAAGTTACACATGCTATTTACATCGCATACGGCTTACAAAGGCACTTTTTATCACTTACTATTCCAAACTAAACTAACCCATTTGGGATAATGCAGCAACACTACCATCTGGATTGACATACTTTGGACCACCGAAAGAAGTCACTGCTGGTGCTTTACCAACAAATTTCTCCATCTCGACGATACAAGTATTGGCACTAGGCGCTTGTGCAAGACTTGAGGTACCGATATCAATGGTTAACGTATTAGGGTCACCATACGTATCTAGCGCACCGATTTCAGGGCCAGTAGGTCCATACCATGCACCCTCTTGTATACGAATGATACCAGGTGGGAAGTTATCAGAAATTACCGCACCTGCTAACAACTGACCACGATCATTAAAAACGCGCACAATATCACCATCTTTGATACCACGAGCTTTTGCATCTTCAGGTCCCATATAGCAAGGTTCACGACCTTGCACAGTATAGGTTGCACGACGCTCTTCAGACTCACAAGTTTGTGAATGTAGACGGGTATCTGGATGCACTGATTGTAGCCATAGTGGATGCTTATCTGAACCAGGACCACCGTGTGAGCGTTCGATTTTCTCCATCCAAGTAGGATGGCCCTTGCAGTCATCATAACCATAACTGGCAATTTTTCGGCTGCTTATCTCAATAAAACCTGATGGTGTACCAAGTGCATTGACTTCAGGATCTTCAAGGAAATCAGCATGTCTTGTCCAGTTTTCACCCTCTGGGAATAGCACGTAGCCTTTTTTCCAAAATTCAGAAAATTCCGGCATAAAAAAGTCTTTTTTCAAGTTATCCGCACGGCACTCTTCGTAGATTTGCTCAATCCACTGCATCTCATTCATATTACGGCTATATTCGATTTCACGATTCATGCGCTTGGTTAGTTCATACCAAATATCAAAGTCTGACTTAGAATGATAAAGCGGGTCAATCAGCTTGTGCATGGCAATAACGCCACGATTACTATAGGTACCGTAAGCATCAATATCATTACGCTCATAAGGCGTACATGCTGGCAGTACAATGTCAGCAAAACGACAGGTAGCCGTCCAGTTATAGTCGACCGCAACGACTGTCTCAACTTTGCGGTACGCCTCCTTCATGCGATTGCGCTGCTGATGGCGATGCCATTGGTTACAGCCTGAAAAAATACCCATTTTATAAGGCGGAAGGGTAACTTTATGACCGTTAAAGTCAATCTCTTTACCCGGCTCAAGTAAGCAATCAATAGCGCGCGCGACTGGTATGACAGAGCTATAACCATTAAAGTCTTCGTTATCGTGCTTAGGTTTACGGCCCGTATCGAGGTTTAGTGGGAAAGCACCCGGCATAGAAGCACCTGAAGCTGGTACACCCGATGAGCTATAGTGGTGCGAATAACTAATACCACCACCCGGCTGACCAAACTGACCAAGCATAGCAGCGATAATCGCTCCCATCCAATAAGGTTGCTCACCATGTTGTTGACGCTGAATCGCCCATCCGAAAATAAGCTGGGTACGGTTCTTTGCCATTTTGCGGGTAAGCTCACGGATACGGTCCGCTTTGATACCACAAATCTTTTCTGCCCACTCTGGGGTTCTCTCAATTTTATCTTCAGTTTTCCCCATCACATAAGGAATAAACTCTTCGAAGCCGAGAGTATAGACATCAATGAATTTTTTATCATAAAGCTTTTCGGTATATAGCGTATGCGCAATAGCCAGCATAAACGCCACATCAGTATGTGGGTTAACATATTGATGATCACACTCTAGATAGTTCTGAGTTTTACTTTTGACCGGGTCAATACAGATAACCTCAATCTCTTTATTTCTAACTTTAGTACGTAATTTTTCTAAGTACTCATAAGATTCATGAGTTTCTGTATTCCAGCCAACTTGTAAGTTTTTGACGGGGTCATTCGCCCACATAACGATGACTTTTGAATTTTCTAAAATCAGCGGCCATGATGTACCTTGTGAATACACCTCAGTCGAACCTAACACGTAAGGCATAATAACTTGACCGGCACCCGTTGAATAATCCCCTGCTGTACCTACACTACGGCCGTGCATCGCCACAGCGCGTAGCATATGGTTACCACAACTGTGGATCTGTCCTACTGACCGCCAGCCGACGTTAGCCGTATGCAACGCCCAAGGACCATAGTCCTTTTGAATACGCTCAAGCTCTTCATAGACCATGTCTAAAGCAGCATCCCAACCGACGCGTACGAAACGGTTATCACCGCGCTGTGTAGTATCACTTTTATGACGGTTTTTATACCAGTCAACCCGAACCATAGGATAACGTACCCGTGATGGGCTATAAATAATCCCATGTACCCCCTGCAAAATATCGGTCGGGAACTGATCAAACTCAAAGGGCTGCACTTCAACGAGTTTGTCACCCTGAACATTGGCACGGAAGGCACCCCAGTGAGCACCGGACATTTTCCAGCCACTCAAATCAGGCTTTTTCCCAGTCTTACCAGTAACGATACTGTTATCGGCAAGTAGTGACGTCGGTAACAAGGCGGTACCCGTTAAAGCAGCTAGTGACTTGAGAAAGCGTCTGCGATTGATGTTTTTCATAATATGTCTCTCTAATTATTTTCTCTAGTTACGGTCTAGCACCTTGGAACGTATTTTCAGGCGAACCACTACCTTGAGGGTTCTTTCTAAAGTCTGATGAGTGCAGTTGTAGATATTTTAAGACCATAGCTGCACTATCATTGTCTAAGTTAGTAAACCCTACCATTCCACTAAATAGGCCTGGCCATTGGTTGGCATCGTGTCCACTTGGATCTGGTTGACGGTGGCAAGTACTACAGCTATCACTATACGTCTGGCTAGCAATGTCCCAAGCCGGCTCGATACTCTCCATGAGGCCTCCTTCGGCAACCCAGAACTGAGCCTTCACTTTTTGCCATTCAAGACCAGTGAGTGGATCTTCTTTCAGCTCGCCTTTTGTAATTAAACTCTCATCACTAGCTAAGTCTTTTTCGATAATGGCATCAGGAATATTTAGACCAAAGTTGGTATACCATACACGACCAAAGCCTTTGTTTTTGCGCCACATATCCAGCTCAATTTGTACTCCACCATCTTTGTGCGCCAATACTTTAACGGGTGCAGCAATTTCTATACTACCTGCTTTAGTCTTTCTATCATCTGAGGTATATAAATCTTGCGGTACAATGTTGTAATAGTTTTGACCATCTTTAATTTTGGTACTTCTTGCTTCAGACAATAGCGAATCAAATGCTGGATTGTGCATACCTTCAGTATTCGGTAACTCGTGCGCAATCCCTTTGTGACAATCAAGACAGCTAGCATCACGTTCAGCCGCACTACGCATAATCATTTGTGAGGTGACACGCATTTTATCAAAATCCATGCTGTCGTAATCATGGCAAGTGCGACACTCTTTAGAATCGTTGGCTTTGAAGCGGCCCCACTCACGTTGTGCTAATACCACACGATGATCAAGAAATTTTTCTCGAGTACCAATGTCACCCATTAGTTGTGACAGTACTTCACGTGAGGCTTGCATTTTACGCGCAACTTTAGCCGTAAAGTCATGGGGTACGTGACAATCTGAACACTCTGCCCTAACGCCAGTACGGTTCTTAAAATGCACAGTTTTCTTGAGCTCGGGTAACATGTTATCACCCATCGTATGGCAAGAAGTACAGAACTCTTCGGTGTTGGTTGCTTGCATACCAGCATTAAATCCTGCCCAGAACCAAACTCCACCCGCAAAGCCTATGATGACGAGAAGACCCAATCCGATTTTTGCAGAAGGTTTAAAAAGAAGACGACGCAGCCAGTTAAATAGGCTTTTGATTGCATTCATGATTGCTTTCATGATGATTCCTTACTGTATTTCATAGCCATTTAGATTTCATACAATTTGGGCGGTTATTTGTCCACTTTTTGCGTGAAAATAATAGAGATTAGCGATTGGACAATATTAGTTACTGACGGGACGCGAGTTAATAAACTTAAGAAGGGGGTCCCCAGAACAACATTTGACCGAACCAAATGATGAAACCATAAGCGCAAAGGAATAACAGGGCTATAAATGGCAAGGCAACAAAAGCCATAATTAGAGCGCTGAGCCACTCGCGTCTAACTGGTTGCTGTTGGGTTTGTAATGGTTGTTCAGGTTGCATAGGTCACCTCTAAATATATTCACGCTGGCTAACAAGTAGTAAAAAAGTAATATTCAAAGCAAGTTTCATAAGAATTATGAGACTAAATTAGCCGTTATTCTTATTTTTAAATGGGCGATAAGTTTTTTTTATAGGTGTATTGTCTATTAATTTTTAACCTAGATATTGCTTGATATAGATAAACTAAAACTGAAAGTTGTTTATATCCTTACTAAAGATAATGATAACATAAAAACCCTATTTTTAGTAAGGAATATAGTTAAGTCTTTATAAAATCGATACAGCCCATATCATGAAACAGTTTAGGTAGATTATTCTCCATCCATCCTTGGCGCAGAAACTTAGCCTGTGCCCATTTCTTTTCAATGGGGTTTAGATCAGGACTGTATGGTGGCAGCCAAAGAATACGATGACCATGTCTGTTGAGTAGTTTTTGGATACGCTTGCTCTTATGAAACCTGGCATTATCCATGACAATCACGCATTTAGTCTTGAGACTTGGAATTAGCGTGAACTTGCACCAGTCATAAAGTATATGGCTGTTGATATTCTGTTCAAAATAGTCCAGCGCAAACAGCATCTTTTCATACAGAGCACCGATAACATTAGTGCGCTTTTTTGCTTGCCAGTTGTAGCTGTCGATACAGGGTTTGCCTATTGGTGAGTATCCGTAAGGTCTTATAGTTTCCGACTCAAAGCCGCTTTCATCCATATACACAATGGGATAGCCTTGCTGCGTAAAGCTATCAAGCTTACTCTGATAAGCCGCCCTTTTTATCAGGCATGCTTTTGGATGTTCTAAGGTCTTTTTTTTGACTGATACCAATACGCTTTAAAGCATTGAAGATACCTGTTTTACTACAGTTCAAGCGACGAGCTCTTTCGTAGTTATAATCATCGAGATATCTTTTTACGTCTTCAATCAAGGCGTCATCAGGTATTTTAGTCGGTGCTTTATTTCTGGTGGTTTTAGGAGCTAAATTCTGCTGCCAACTATGAATGGTGCTGGTACTAAGTCCATAAAAAAGCGCAGCTTCTCGAATGGTCATGCCATCAGCGATGCTAGAAAGTACCTGTTTGCGATAGTCTATTGAATAAGTCATCGTTTATTTCATTAAATGCAATTGTTAAAAGTATTGTATCGATTTTATTTGGATTAGACTACAAGCTTAGTTCAGCCTAAAACTGTAGAACGAATCTTTAATTTCAATAAACCTTTAAACATAAGAGAAAAACGGGTGTTATAAGGCAGACCAAGCTTTATTATTTCCTGAATTTTCATACTATCTTACATACAGAAAAGCCCCGAGATTATCGGGGCTTTCAAAGATTAAAAAATCTCTAATTAACAATAGCAGTTAGCTTTAGAACTTAAGGTACTTGCTGATTGATTTCAATATTTACTTGTTGCTGGTCACTTTTTAGCAAAACTGGATTAGAGGATAAATCACCAGATGCGGAAATAGCATTACCAGAATGGCTAATGCGAGCAGTCACAACCAGCTGCTCACCTGATGCGCGAGCAGGTTGTAAAGTTCTATCAGCCATCATCGCGTCTAGATTACTTAGGCTTAAACTGATATTACCTTGCTTTAAATTGCTAATCGGTATTCGTTTTGCCGCATAGGGAGGCCCACCTGCAGCGGCGCGAATAGCGACAAACAACACATCATCAGCGGTTATCAAAGGTAGTAACTTAGCATTTACAGTGACTGATACATCGACACCTTCAGCAGCTTGCGCTTGTTGCCTGATAATATTGGCTGTTAACTCGTCCAAGCCAGTAAGCGCATGCATATCATCGCTCGGATTTTGCTCCATACGTTGACGCATTTTAGCTATCCAGCCTTGTGCCTGCTCATAGTTACCTGCTTTCGCCTCGCCCCTTGCCATCAACATCTGTGCTGCCTCGTTCTCAGGGTCGCCTTTCAAGATGTCCTCCAAGACTCGACGGGTCTCGATATCAAGACTGCCACCATTTGCTAAAAAATTTAACTGCGCATACTCTGCCGCAATATTCTTATCATCAGGAGACAGCCAATAAGCTCTCGATAATGCCTCTAAAGCCGATTCCGGCTCTTCAAAAGATAAAAATATTTCTGATAATACCATCCAACGATAAGAATCATCAGCATTACGATGGACATTGGTCTGGATAGTCGTGAACAGCCCTGCACCATCTTCAAAAGCCCATTCTGGCAGCACATCAATCTTGCCGGACAGCAGTTCCTCAGACACGTCGCCAACCTTATCTTGTGCGCGCCATAAGTCAAACACATCACTACGATCGCTGAAAAGTACATAAGCACATATCGCCAATACTGGCACAGAGACTATCAGTGCCAACTGTCCTTTTAGACTAGGTAGCTTCATGGGCATTGCGGTTTGTTCAGCATCTAATAGTTGACGCTCAAGTTCTGTTTTTTGAGTGATATATTGAACATCGTCTACAGTACCTGCTTCTTCATCAGCAGCAAGCTCACGCAATCTGGACTTATACACATCAATATTTAGATCAATGAGCCGATTATCTACAGGCTCAGACACCTCTTTGCTTGAGCGCAACCACGGTACGACAACCATCAGTGCGGCTAATAGAGCAACTAATAGGCTTAAAACAATAAATATGACAAGAGTAGAAAACACAGTCATAAGGAATCTCCTTTATCGCGTGTTTGCATATTAGATTTGGGTTTGGACGTTTTAAGATTGGAGGGTTTAGTCTCAGTTGGGTTAGCTTTGGCGGTCGTTGTCTTACCTGATGCTTCCCGACTGGCTAACAGTCTATCTAGCGCTGCCTGCTCTTTAGCCGTTAATGAACTATTTATATCTGCATTCGGCATAATGGGACGTTTATGAGGCGCTTTACTACGAGTATGATTGCGCCAAAACCAGCCACCCAGTATTAAGATTAATAACAGGGGTGGAAAGAACCAAAGTATCCATGTCGATGGACGTACTGGTGGACTATAGCTAATAAAGTCTCCATAGCGCTCTTGCATGTACTGACGAATCTCAGCATCCGAGCGACCATCTTTCACCATATCATAAGTTTTTTGCTTTAAATCTTGCGCGATAGGCGCATCAGAACTTGCTAAATTCTGATTTTGGCATTTTGGGCAACGAAACTCATCAATTAAGCCGCGGTACTGCGCTTCTTGCTGTTTTGAATCAAAGTCATAAACCTCGATAGCTGCATGACTCAGGTTTGTCGCTCCTATTAATAAGGTAAAAAGCACAAAAACTGGGATTAACACTAGTCTGTAAAATAATGAGGTGTTAGCGTTCATTGGCAAACCTCTTCAACTTGGGTAGATGCTATTTTTTCACCAGTAACCTCTTGTTGTAGAAACTTTAAACAAGGGTTAATCCGACTTTGCCAATTCTCTTCATTGACTTCACCAACGATATGCTGACGAATAATGCCCTTACTATCAACGACGAAAGTCTCAGGAGCGCCAGTCAAACCTAAATCCAAGGCAAACTGACCAGAATAGTCTTGCACAGACATCAAATACGGATCGCCAAGCTCATTAAGATAATTAAGCGCATCACCAATCTCGTCTTTATAGTTCACACCGACCGTATGGACGCCACGCTTCTTTAGCTCTAAAAAGAAAGGGTGTTCATACACACAAGTCGGACACCATGAGCCCCAAATATTGATTAAATAAGGAGATGTTGGCATTTGTGAGTCTGTCACCATGAGACTGGTATCAGACAATAGTGGCAACTCAAAAGTTGGTACTGGACGTTCGAGTGCTGTATTGGTCACGATTTCCGTCGGTTTACCCAGTCTAAAAAAAAGCATAATAATGAAACCAATAAACACGATAAGCGGAATCAAAAACCACAGTTTAAGTTGTTTACTTTCCATAATCTTAGCGCTCCTCTACTGACTGAGTAACTGAACTATTAACTGATTTTACCCCAGTCTTTATATCTATAGGCCTGTCTTCATAGATACCATAGTCAAGATCATCTTCTAAAATTTTGGAATACTTCCTAGGTTTGATGCGATAACGAGGATCTAACATCGATATCACTACACCGAGTACCATGATAATAGAACCCAGCCAAATCCAGCGAATAAGGGGTTTGACATAGATGCGGATGGCCCACTGATTACTGTCTTCAGCGATAGGTTCACCTAACGCAACATATAGATCTCGGCTTAGTCGGTCATCAATTGCAGCTTCGGTCATCGGCATCATACTCACCACGTAAGTACGTTTTTGTGGCCACAATGTCGTAACCGATTGACCATCTTTACTGACTAAGACTTCGGCTTCGGTCGCATCATAGTTACTGCCTTTGACCTCTGTAAAACTTTTAATCTCAAAATCATAACCTTGAACATGAACGCTGTCGCCGATACCCATAGCCACATCGGTTTCAATACTCATACTAGAGGTAAATGCCACACCTATCGCAGCGATTAATACGCCTACGTGGGCGGTCTGCATGCCCCAGTAACTACTTTTCAGACGTTTAATACCAGCCAGTCGAGTTTTAGCATTTTTGGTCTTATCTTTAATATCGACGAACATCCATGCCAATATCCATATACTCAACGCGACAGTCACCGCGATATTAAACATTGCTACTGGATAAACGAAATAGCTGATAATTGCACCCAGAATAGCACTACTAATACCAATAATCAGTGCCGGTCCAAGTAAAGGTCGACTGTCCTTCTTCCAACGAATATTCGAGCCCATGCCCATCGCGAGCATTAATAACCACGTTAGCGGTACAAATAAAGCATTAAAATAAGGCGCACCAACGGAGACTTGGCCTAAATTAAAGGCATCAGCAATGATAGGATACAAGGTACCAAGTAGGACGACTAAAGTCGCTATCAAGATAATGGCGTTATTGATGACTAAAAAAGACTCACGAGAGATCGCATGATATTGACTTTCAACAGTCAACTGCCAGCCACGCAGCGCAAACATAATTAATCCACCGCCGATGACTATCGCTAAAATAACTAAAATAACGAGACCTCGGGTTGGATCAGCTGCAAATGAATGCACAGAGGTAATAACGCCAGAGCGTACAAGGAAGGTACCTAGCAAACTCAGCGCAAAGGTAAAGATGGCCAGCATAATGGTCCATGCCTTAAAGACGCCACGCTTCTCAGTGACAGCCAATGAATGCAATAATGCCGTACCCGCCAGCCATGGCATCAAAGAAGCATTCTCCACTGGATCCCAAAACCACCAGCCACCCCAGCCAAGCTCATAATAAGCCCACCAAGAACCCAAAGCGATGCCTAGCGTTAAAAAACCCCAAGCCGCTTGAGTCCAAGGCCGCGACCAGCGTGCCCATACTGCATCCAGCCTCCCTGCCCACAATGCTGCCATACAAAAAGCAAAAGGCACGACCATGCCAACATAACCCATGTATAGCATTGGCGGGTGAATGATTAATCCAGGATCTTGTAGTACTGGATTTAAATCTACACCATCGACCATTAGATAAGGCAAGGTGCGATTAAACGGCGATGAGGTGAAAATAAGCATCGCTAACATCATCGTCTGCACGCCAGCCATAATAACCAACACCCGCGCACGCATAGATAATGGTAAACCGCGACTGAATAAGGAGACTAATGCCGCCCAAGTCGCCAGAATAGTCATCCATAACAATAACGAGCCTTCGTGACCACCCCAAGTCGCTGATACTCGGTAATACCACGGTAGCAAGCTGTTAGAATGTTGAGTTACATATTCTAGACTGAAGTCATTGTAATAAAACCCTGCCATCAATCCTACGAATGACAGCATCATCATAGAGAACTGTGCCCAAGCTAGACTCGGCGCTAACCGTTGCATAGCAACATTGTTATTTAATACACCCCATGTAGGTAATATCACTTGCAATATGGCGAGCACAAAGGCTACCAGCAAAGCAAAATATCCCAGCTCTGTGATTAGCATATATCTGACCTTATTTAATCGGCTTCGGTCATCATTAAGAGTGACCTAAAATTTAAAGTAGACTGATTGAAGTAGAGCTTAAAACCATTCTAACATTAATGATTTTTTTTTGATATTTACGTCTCAAGTCTTAGCCAAATTTATGCCGGTTTATCGAGACTAATAATGGCTTCAAGCCAGCATTTATGCGGAATGTTTGCATGTAAGCATCTTCTTATGAAGCAGTAGATTAAGACCTCAGAGTGCGTTAAGTGCGGAAGCCTACTCAATAAATTATCATTTGCGCTATTACTTTATTTATTTTAGGTAATCAGCGCTTACTTATATTCAGCCAACCATAAGACATGGCTCATTGACAGGTAGTTACGAATTTTTAACATAATTGTGCTGTAACTGATAAGGTAGCTACCCTTAATTGTTAGTATAGTTATATGATATTAATTAAACCTTATTGATTAGCATTTTATCTAACGGCATAACTTTAAAGGTTATTACCAACTAATTAGGCTAGAGAGCTGAGAGCATTATGAATATGATAAATAAAACTCTAAAAACTGCTACCATAATCCAACTATCCCCTGACAATAAGAAATCAAACACCACCCGTAGAAAATGGCTATTTGTCATACTAGCAACATCGGCATTAACATTAAGTGCTTGTGATAAAAAAGACGAATCAACGATGGAAGGTTCAGCTCTAGAGGTTGACTCACAAACATCAGAGCAAGAAGCAGCAGCTGAGATAGCTATGACCAATGAGCCCATGCATAGTAACCGAGAGGAAAGTGCTATTCTGCCAAGTAACGATATGCCTGAGAGTACTGGAGCAGTTTCCGAGGATGGTGCGATAGTCAGCGAAGATATGTCAAATGACGAGGTGGGTATTAACCGTAGTAATGATTCTGAAGTGTTAAATAGTGGTGAAACAGAAGAACCCGTCTCGACTTATTAAGATTGAAATTCTCAGGATATATCAGAGACCAATTTATTTGAATCAGAGAACTAGATAATAAAATCTAAGCCCCACTATCTACTGAAAGTCTAGAGTAAGCATCTAAAGGATAGTAAGTTTGGTGTCGTCCATTTAATTTGCTTATCTTAGCCAGTGAATCAGCTATCAAAGAGAGGTACTTGGCGTGTTTAAGTAGTGCTAGCTACTTTCTGATATCTCATTTCCTGAGACTAAATCGTTATTTCGTTCATTCTTAATTAATATTTTTGCTAAGAGTAAACCCAGCTCAAACAATAACCACATAGGAATCGCCAACAACAGCATTGATACGCCATCAGGCGGTGTCACTACCGCGGCGATCCCAAAACAGCCGACTATAATATAACGACGCTTATCTTCTAGACTCTGAGTAGAAACGATTCCGGCCATTATCAGTAGTAACGTGACCACTGGAATCTCAAAAGTCAGTCCAAACACCATAAACAATTTGAGCGCAAAGCTCAGATAACTGTCAATATCGGTCATTGGTATAACGTTCTGCGGAGCGAACATAATAAAAAATTTCAATACCCCTTTGAGTACGACAAAGTAGGAAAAAGCAACACCAGCATAAAATAGAAATATCGAAGATAGCAGTACAGGAATGGCAATTTTCTTCTCTTTTTTATATAAGCCGGAGGCTACAAATGACCAAATTTGATACAGGATATAAGGCATCGCTAAAAATGCGGCGACGAATATCGTTAAGCGAATGGGTGCCATAAAGTTTGACGTTATGTCGGTGGCAATCATGGTCGAATTGAGGGGTAGCTGCGCCACTAATGGGTCTGATAAAAGATTATAAAGCTCGCGTGAAAACCCTACCAATGCTAAAAATATAATTAAAACGGCAACGCATATTTTTATTAAGTGTGCGCGCAGCTCGATTAAGTGTTCAGTGATAGGCATATCGCCAAGCGTACCTAATGTATCTCCAGACCCATTATTCTGTGTTGTATCTGTTGTCGCTTCAAACTCTGAATCTGCTATCTTTTCTTGTCGACTTTTTTGCCGTTTAAATAGGCTCACTGATCCGCCTCCTGTTTAATTAGCGAGGAGGAAGTATTCGGTTGATGGTCTTTATCATAAGAGGTGATTGGCTCATGTGAAGCGTCTAAGCTTTGGTTCTGCGAATGCTCAAATTTTTGCATACTGCCGCGCATTTCCGCCATTTCACGCTTCATATCCGACTCAGTCTGACGGATTCTTGCAAGTTCATTTTGCATTTGTTGACGCGTTTCAGCTAGATCAAGCTCAGCCTCTATTTCAGACTGTAGTGTTGATACTATACGACGCATTTTGGCATACCATTGCCCAGCGGTACGTGCGGCCTGTGGCAGCTTCTCTGGGCCCAATACGATTAAAGCAATGACGCCAAACAAGAGTAGTTCGGAAAAACCAATATCAAACATAACAGTCACACATATTAATAAACTACTTAGTGCCGCTATTTATAAGCGGCGCGCTTCATACTTTAGGCTGATCATCAGTGATAATAGGGCTAATTTCCATATCATCAGCCTGATTACCTACACGCGTATTCAAGTCATTACTTGCAGCTGGCGCACTATTTTCATGGCTAAGCACACGATTTTTGCGAGCATTCTCGGTTTCTTCATCTTTGATCGCTTCTTTAAAGCCCTTCACCGCACCGCCTAAATCTTTACCTGCATTTTTAAGCTTGGCAGTACCAAATACGACTACCACTACGACCAATAAAATCAGCCAATGTGTAATAGAAAAACTGCCCATAACGGGATCCTTTCATTTTAAGATATTGATTAGACCAATATCTATAAGTGTGCTTTAGAAATCTCCTCCTCATACTAACATCACAGCTTCAAGCAGTACAATCACAGCGTCTCTTTCTTTAAACTCTAGTGGCATAATAAAATTGGATAGCTGCTAAGAGATAACGTCTGGGGATTGAAGCAGAATCAGCGGCAACTTAAAGTGGCTGAAGAGGAACGAGAGATATTAAAAAAAAGCCACAGCATACTTTGCAAAGCACAGCTAGTAAAGTATAGTCAGTTCAAAATAAAACTGTTATGGCCAGGGCAAATATCATAAAACAATT
>NZ_JADQAH010000008.1:0-103907 GCF_022129225.1 Psychrobacter sp. Ps7
TGGCTCTCGCTTGTGCCTATATCTGGCTGAAATTATGAATGTTCAACACGCCCTAATCGATATCATGTTTTTTAGCATTTAATCATTACTTATAGCCTACTAGTCGGGTATGCCAAACAACGCATCCAAACCTTTAATAAAATCGATTGGAATATCCCAAGTCACTAGTCCATAGCGATCGTTGTGCATTGAGTGGCTATTATCAGCCTCTTTAACATCTTGTGATAGATCATCAGCTATTTGAGAATTGGGATCATACACACCTCGTAAAAAAACATACTCCACAGCGCCTAAATACTTATCTTCATTGCCTGCATAATCAGGTATTCTCATTGAAAGGAATCGATGTAAAGCTACTTGATAAATCGCTGCTTGTAGCCAGTACCCTGCCTTGGACATTGCTTGCTTAAGTGTATCTTCATTATAATCGCTTAGGCTATTTCCTAGAAAGTTGCTTTTATAATCGACAACGTAATACTTGCCAGCATGTTCGTACACTAAGTCAATTTCGCCACGCAGATAACGATACAAATGTGCTTTATTTTGCGGAATAAGAGTGACGTGTTTGTCCATCTCATTAGGGAGATATTGTTGGAAGAGTTTAGTGATATCCTGTACTTTAAATTTCTCTGACAACCCCATATTGAACTCTAACTCAGAAAACCGCTGACCTGCATTAAGAGAGTTTAATGGTTGATTGGAGGCCAATAGCGGCGCATGTAGCACCTCTTCAATCCAATTGATTAGTGCCTCATGCTTGGTAGCATCTATTGAAGCAAGATCAAGTGAACCAGTATTAAATGAACCGTCATCGCCTTGCTCTTGCTTCTTCGCTTGTGATCGACGGCTTTGCTGCTCAGCGCTACTATAAACTAGAGGCAGTTGATAGCTGTTGATAGCTCTATCGATAACCTGAGACCACTGCACTTTATTGCTGAAATCAATTTTTTCAAATATCTCATGCAAAAACGTACCCGCATTAGCACCTTTAACAAAGGTAAAGCGGATATCATCTTCTAGCTTGAGGCTTAGTTCACTGTCTTTTTCGAGAGACTCTTTGCTATTAAGTGAATGGAGATCTGAAACTGAAGACTCTGTCATATCGATGTCTATCGCATCATCAATACGCTCATCCACTATCGCCATTGCTTGTGTAGATTCATCGAGCTGACGAGCCAAAGCGGTAAAGCTGGTCTTAGCCCAGCCATAAAAATAATTGGTCTTCATGACCTCTGAAAAAAGCGCGTACTCAATAGTCTCTGTGGCAAGCTTATGAGCACTTGATTTGGTAGTGGCAAGTTTGGTGTCACTCGTCAAGCTTGTTAATTTAGCATCTTTGTTGGCATAATTGTTGTCGTAGAATTCATTAATCTTATGGCCTCTGAGCATGCCTATGGTACCTTTGAGTCTATCAGGTAACTGATACTCAGCTAGCTGAGGTTTTTGTATATCAAACCAATTAAATACAGGCTTACGCTCCATTTCTTTAGAATTATTAGGATCACTTAATACGATATACAGTTGCTCACTGGCTCGAGTAAATGCGACATAAGCTAATCTTTTTCTCTCATCAAGGTTCTCTTCAGTCTCTAATTCAGCATAATAATCGATATTTTGTACTGTCCCTTTGACAGGAGAAAACCTACGTTGATTACTATTAGCTTTATCTACATCGGTTGAATATATGTCTGAGTCAACACTATATAAATATAGCCCATATTTTTCACGATCTCCTGCCTTGTGACTAGCAGATCCCATGCCCAGCACATAGACAATAGGAAACTCGAGCCCTTTGGACTTATGAATGGTCATCAGCTGTACACCAGACTCTGTCGGTAGCGGATATTGCTTAGCCCAATCACTATTGGGCGCTGCATCTATATTTTGTCTAAACCAAGCCAGTAGCTCATGCTCACCCATACCTAGGCCATACTGTGCCAAGATATCCATCACATGACGCAAATCCATGATATGACGATCGCCTTCTGGATGAGCCGCTAGCGCTTGCCAAACGCCTTGCGGCTGTATGGGATTTTTATCTAACAAGTAATGCAATGCCGACAAGATGCCAAAGTGCTGCCATCGTTGTGCGCCTTCTTTTAAATAAGTAATAAAATCTTGATAACTTTTTTTATTATCAGTAGCCTCATTAACTGAGGTATCCTTCGAATTAGAGTTGTGTGAATGGGCGCTTGTGGTACTGCTGCTATCAGTAACTCCTGACTCATGATCCGTCATCATGGCTTTGATGTTTTTAATACTCAGTCCATATAGATGACTGGTCAACACCCGATTAATCATGTCATGACGATACGGATATAGCATGGCACTCAGCAGCGCCGCCACATCTTCTGCCATGATGGTTTCAAAGATACTGACATCACTGGTAGTCAAGGTCGGTACATTAAGCTTAACCAACTCATCCTCAACCCGTTTTAAGTCTTTCTTAGTACGTGCCAGCACGCCGATATCACTGGGCTGGATCGGTTTACCTTTCAGCGTCTGATCACTACTAAGCAAAGTCGCAATATGACGCGCTGTGATTTCATGCTCATCGTACTCAAGCTCTTTGTCTTTATCATAAGGTAAGTGTAAGACGCTCACTGGCTGGGCAGAGAGCACCTCATTCACTAAAGTAGTGCTGTGAGCGTCTGGTTCATTAAACCAAGACAGCTGATTTTCTGGTTTTGCCGCTTTGATATGCTGGTAATAAATACCTGCGCCTAATTGAGCTAATTTGTTCTCGCCAGTGGTTACATCAGCCATGCCGAACCAACAGTTTAGGGCATTAATCACACCAGCATTTGAGCGGCGGTTAATATCGAGCGTCCAAAGCGTGCTTTTATCAAATTGAGCTTTCATGTAGTTATAGTTGGCCACATCGCCACCACGAAACCCATAAATAGCCTGCTTGGGATCGCCAACCAATAATAAAAATTCATGGCTGGCTTTTTTAGTAGCTGACTGTTTAGCATTATCAGCAACCTTGCCCTTTTTCTTTGGCAAATAGATACTTTCAATCATAATGGCTTGCGCGCCATTGATATCTTGTGATTCATCAATCAGAGCGACTGGATAATGATGACGAATATAACGTGCCAGCTTCTCTCCTTGACGACCAGTTAATGCTTGGTTTAGACGTACCATTTGCAGGCTAAAGGTCGTCTCACCACGCTCTTCCAAAATAATGGGTAGCCTGTCACGTACCGCCAACACGACATGACGATTAAGATTGGCTAAGACCAATAAAATATGCTGATTTAACCCTTCGACCATATCTAAGAGCACCATTAATTTACTAATGGTTTCTAGCTCAAAAAGTGTCTGATGCTCTTTTTCTCTATCTTTGTTGAAGTTTTTAATTTTGCCATCTTCATTTGGATATCTCGCATCCTGCAAAGATGTCAGAATCTTATGTTCACGCTCGTTCAAATGGCTGTTAAATGCTAGCTGATATTGCGCTACCTTTTGATGGACATCTACAAGAGCATCAAAATGATTGGTTAAATTAGAATTTCCACGAAATCCTTGAGACTTTCTATAATCAGGGTTTAAATAAGGCTGAATGTCTGCTAAATCTAATTGGGCAAACTCATAAATTAATTTCTCATACGCAGTAAAGTCAAAACCTTGCTCTAGCTTTATCTCATCAATCGGTGCTGAAATAAAGTTAAGCGAGCGAGTCACATATTTTTTATGATCACTCACGGCAGTCAGCTTACCTTGCTGATCCATAAGCGCATACAGTTTAGGCTGCTCATGATGCAAGCGGCTTTGAAACTGACGCAGCTCATCATGAATAATACTATCTGTCACCTGCTCGATACTGCTCTCTTCGATAATAGCCATACCTTGCTGATGACCTGTCTCGCTACTGTACTCCTTCAGCCATTTTTGTGCCAAGCTATCGAGCGTACCCACAAACAGTTTATCCAACGTGGTTAAAACCAGTGCGGTACGCCTGATAGCTTCCGTCATTGGATAGCTGTACACGTGATCCAGCAAATAACCGATGAGATGCAGGTTAATGGGATCTTGCATGATGCCATCCAAGCGCACATATTTAGCCTGTGCTACCAACCAGTCTTCACGGTCTTTTTTTGCTTGCGCACGCTTTGTGGCAGCAGCTTGCTTATCAGTAGCAAGGTCTTGGTTTAACTCATCAGCGCCTATCTCAGTATTTAAATCCGTACTTGATTGTTTGCCCTCTTGTTTATCCTTATCGCTTTCAGGCATCACCTGCAATATATTGGGATACAAAGCCTCCTTATTACTGATGTCAGCACTTAAACTGTTGACCCACTGCAATAATTGATAAAAATCCACCAAACGATCATGAATACGCTGACGCATCTCAGCGGCAGCGGCTCGCGTAAAGGTAGTAGCAATAATTTGCTCTGGCGCACGTCGTGCTTCAATTAGCAGGCGCAATACAATGCCTGTTAGCGTCCAAGTTTTACCAGTACCAGCAGACGCTTCAATCAGGTGCTTGCCCGTTAGGTCAACATCAACTGCTGGTATCACATCAGCCTTACGCTCACTCATAGGATCTGAGTGAGGCTCATCTGAGTATTCATCAAATAAATGTGGCTGTGTAGAAAGTTCAATGATATTGGTTAGATCAGTCAAGTCTGTCATATGGGCGCATACTTTTAATTATTATTTATTAAATCAAGAGAGCAGAAATCGATTATTCTAAATGACTAGGGCGTGTCTTCATTTCAAAAATGGCGATAAAAATGAGATAAATTGCCGTCAAACAAGAAAAATAGCGTAGATAATATCGGGATATTAACCAGCTATTTGACGATGTTTGGCAATATTTATCCATTTTTAGCCCATTTAGATGACTATTGAGTGAATTGAAGACACGCCCTAATTAGCCATCTAAGTCAATTAACGCAGTAAACATCGGCTCGTACAATGGTCGCGCCAAGGTGGTCAACGCCCCTAACAAAGCTTTAAATGCATCTTGATCACGTAATACGTACTGCCAAATGGCGTGCTGCGAGCAAGTATCATATACTGTGTCTGTATGATAGCCAGACCGTAACCAATCTGAAAAGTCTGCTCGTTTTGGCCAATAACTACTGCCTTCACTTTCTTCAGCTTTTAGGTACTTATCAAGATAATTGAGTGCATATTCAGGCAATAAAGTAATAGGCACTTGCCCAGATAGCTTGGAAAAAATCGCCCATTTTATCAGCTCAATCACAGCGTCTTCATAGACAATGGGGCTTAGTTTAAATGCGATTACTTTGTCATATTTTTTGACTTGTGAGCTGGGCTTATTAAAGCGCCAAATACTCACGCCATCATTTAATGCCGCTTGCTCGGCAGTGGTACGTCTGGCCACTTGCCAATACAAATGTGATAACCAAAACTTGAGTAAATGCCTAGGACTGGCAGAATTGGGCAATATATTTAACCACTGCTTGGGTGATTGCTGAGCATAAGGCATGCCCGCCTGAATAATTGATATGGGTGCTAATATAGGTACTGAGCCTTTGATCTTAATGACTTTTGGCAACAGCTTAAGCAGTGTTTCCATACCTGTCTGGTCTTTTGAATCGTTATCAATGTTACTCAGTATATTGTTTAGCTCTATCTGAACAGGATGCTCGGCAGTTGGCGTCAATAGCTGTAATACTGTGGCACTGTCTGCTCCACCTTCATCAAGAATGCTGCTTTCATCAAAGCCATTTGCAATTAATTGCTCTTTAAATTCCACGCATTGTTGTTGTAGTTTCTTTTGTTGATTGGGTAATGTAGTTTGGCGAGCGACACCAGCGGGCATAATTTTTTGATACATCAGGATTGGAGTGGAACTTTCAGCAGTTGTATCACCGCCATTGGCCTTATTCTCATCGGCGACCAATTGCTTAATCAAATGATCTTTGATTTGATAGGTAGTCAAACTGTCTAAAAATAATGGCTCTTGATGTGATAGTGCTTCTTCACCTTGCACCACATGCACCTTCTGAGACCGTAAGAACGCTTTGGCAGGATGGCGCACTTGATAAGCCAATACCCCTTCAACATCTATCTCCCCAATATTAAATACGCTATCAGATAAAGCTTGGGTGAGCACCTGAGTCATATCACTGATATTGCTAGTATCAACAACGACCTCTAATGCCAACAGTTCAACCAATGCAGACAAGGTTTGATTGTCTACTTGACCTAACTGACCCAAGCCTTGACCAAGTATTTGAGCCATTGCTTCGTACTGTGTCTTTGTGGGCAAGCCAACCAACTGTACCTGCTCACTAGACACTCTGCCCTTTAGTGTATTAAATACAGCTTGCCAAAGCGGCGCAGGCGGAAACTGTTTTTTCTGAGCCAATTTAGTTTTACGCATGGCTGTATTCAATAAAGCATCCAGCTCATCAATCGTATTGACAGGGCTGGAATCCTGAGCATTGATATTAATGTTGGCATTAGCATTGTCATCAATATCAGAAGACGCTTGCTCAGAAACATTCGTACCTTCAATTTCTGTTTCAAACAGACTCTCATGAAAAGGCAGAGCAGGATGCTCAGTCACCAACCACTGCTTAATCAATTTTGGTAAGTAGCGCTTGAGACTTTCGGTGGTGGGATCAATATTCTCAGGTAATGTCGCCAGCGAGTTCACCTGCCATTGCACTTCACCTTGCAAGAACTGTAGCAATTCGCTTACTGGGTTGGCTGGCAGGTGCTCATGAGTGTCCGTCAGGCTTTGACCATTGTAGAACATCCAACAAGCACTACGTGCGCACAGCATGGCATCTAAAAATGCGCCATTATCATCATCTTCACTGACTCTGTCGCCGCGACGTGAATTAGTCGCTTTCATCAAATCATAGCGGTTATCACGGTCACGCCCAGGGAACTCTGAGAGATCCATATTTAGCATGACCACCAACTCAAAAGGCACGTTTCTTAGTGCACCGAATCGACCAAAGGTAATCACACCTGTCGGTTCCGCACTGACTTGCTGACTTTCAAGCTCGTTTTCGATACTGTCTAGCATAAAGCTTAGCTTGAGCGGCAATTGCTCCACACCTGCCAGCCTTTGCTCTACTTCTCTGTTGTCGATATCACCACTAGCGTACTGTCTATAGTGACGATTGGCTCGCAAGCTCGATTTAAAGCCATTCATTGCGTTGTAAATAGCGCGCATGGTACGCGTTTGGTCCACGTCGCCAAAGTAGCGATGGATAACTTGTGTCTCAATCTGATCGAGCCAGTCTTCCGCTTTCATTTTTTGTGTATGATCATCACGACGTGCGACCAAGCCAGTATAAATGCGGCAAAGCGCTTCAACAATCAACGCATCATTTAGGCTCACTTGTGGTAGCGGTAAGGTCATTTCTGGCAACGCAGTGCTTGGCCATTCATCTTCATTTAGAGCATATAAGCAATCACTCAACTCAGCTTCTGGCATGACCAGACCTAGGGTCAATCTGTCTAACGCTTGAGCAAAGCTAAAGCGATAGTCGTAATCATTACTATCCAACGTTTGCTTAAGATGCAGCTCGTCAAAACCGCGAATAAAGCCCGCCTCTACCAATAAATCACAGCCACGGCTCATTTGCTCATGAGTCAGTCCAAAGCTTTCAAACAAGGGCGGCAACATCAACCAGTCTAAGACTTCAGCTGCTTCAAAACGGGCGCTATGGCTGCCTAATAATTTATAAAAACCAATAATCGCTTCCCATAACTGACGAATATCGGCATCGACAACACCAGTTACCTTAGCAGGCAAAGTCAGACCATCTTGACCTCTGCCACTGACAAAGATAGAGCCAATCAGTGCATGATGACGCTCAACATCGGGTAGCAACACAACAATATCGGATATGTGGCGTTTTTTCTCACCAGATTTGATAGGCTCATTTAGCCAACGACCAATCATGATACGCAGCACTTCAAGTTGACGCTGCAAACTATGACATGAGTGAATGCTTAGGCTATTGTCTTGCGAAGAGATTGCCCAAAAACGGTCTTTCTCAAAGCGCTTCTTCTCCAACGCCTCATCGTCATACCAAGCCGTTGCTTGCTTATCCTCATCGAGGCTTGGCGCTATCTGCTGACTCACTGCTTGCGAGACCGTAGCAGCCGTTGCTTGCTGGGTCGATTGCTCATCAAGCATCAGCACATCGTTCTGCAAACGTCGTAATAAACTTGGGCTATGTTGTGCATCTTGAGCACTGAAATCATCATAAATACTCTCATCTGCACCACTATCAAAATTATCTTGCCATTCAACCAGTGCATCGTCGTATTGCTCATTACCTGAAAGATTGGCAAGCATCGCAAAAGCATCGCGCGACTGTTTGCCCAAACATGATAGCAAGCTATGACCATAATCACGCAAAAACACACTCTCAGGGTTAATAATCTGTTGGCGCTGTAACCATGATTTATCGACGATATCTGCCCAAAACAGCTTTGATGGGTTATAATGCAATAGCGTGATATTCATGTATTTTGACAAGCGCTGTAAAAAATCAAGCTCGGTCTGTGGCAGTTGCTGAATGGTAAAAATGCGCAGTACTTTGGGCAACTGAACACGCTCATTCGCCTTATTATCTTTCAAAGCCGACCAGAAGACGTCTTCAAGTGCCACACGGTGTAGATGAACGTCAGCAAACAAATGCGACCACAAAAATCGTTGCGCAGCCTCTAACTCAACATAATGCTCAACCAACCATTCAGGCGTGCCGCGCGCATATTTATCAAAACGCAATGACAATGCATCTTTATCTGCGATCAATTCATCTACATTCAGTGGTTTATTGTGCGACCATAGCGCCAGCCAATCCTCACGGTGTGTTAAGTATCGGTTAAACACTCTTGCCAAATCGCTTGCCAGCTGCCAGATACGGGCGTCTTGTTGTGACTTGTCCTTTATAATGTCCTGTCGCACATTGTCTTGATGAGTATCTACCTGCAGCTCATCAATCAAAGATGCTAGTAATGGATTAACCGGATGTTTTTCATCTGCAACAATCGCCTCTTGATAGTAGGTCAAATACCCAAACAATCGCCACTGCATCACCGTTGGTGACAACACCGCCACTTCTGGCACATTTAGGGTTGCCGCTTCTGGATTCTGCTCTAACAAATACGCGTTATGGCAGGTTAATACATCCTGCATGAGCGTCCACTGGTACTGACCCCAAAACTTAGTACGTACCAACGTACTAATACCAGCACGGCTAGCAATGGTTTTGTCCAACCAATCGCCCAATACCATTGAGGGCACAATGACAATAAAAGGCTCAAAAACAGGTTGATCCTTAGACTGATATTGCACAAGCAGTTGATCAACAAGGTTTTCGGTACGGTGCGATTGAATAATGGTAAACATAGAGGATAATCTGATTGAAGTTATAATATGAGTGATAGTGTGATGTAGACGGTCGTGAATGCCTGAAATGGAATAGCATTTGCGTTAACTTTCTAATGTATATTGGTGGCTGCTAAGGAATACCACGAAGGATACTCACCAATCTATGTTTCGCGGTCGTTACTACAATGTATTTCTGATAGCATGGCTGTCATAAACATGATGCAAATGACAACAATGATTAACTATCATTGCATCATCAGTGATTATTTATAACAATCATAAAATAGGCTGCTGATTAGTGTGCCATCGATAGCTATCGTTTACTAGTATATGTGCCACTATTATAATATCTTACGACAGATAGTGTCGCATTGATAAGTCTCATATTTATGAATAGAGAAGTCAGTGCTGCTGTCAGATCAATTGCTGTAATTTTTATGTCCATAACCCTTTTTTAACGGAATAACTTAATACTATGCCCTTGCGTCCCATTGATGCCATTTTCGTTCATCCTAAACGACGTCTATATGTTGTATACTATCGCGGTGAATTGTGGCAATTGCCACGTATGAAAATTGACGACAGATCGTGGCAAAACAGACAGCCCTATACTGATGATAGTCGCTCGCTTTATTTGAGCATCCATCAAGCCATTAACGACCCCATACTTGCACAAAAACTGCGAACATTGAATCTGCCTGTCGCGGTGCGTGGGAGCACACTGCCACGCTTTGAAGCATGGTGGGAAGCCCATGGTTTTGAATGGCTTAAAGACAAGCTTACGATGGGCGAATCGCCATTGGCTGCACACCAAATAAAAGCCATTGACAATGATGTTACCTCCCCTTCAAACGATCAACCTGTGCTATCCAATCAAAATAGTACAATTAGTCATAAGAATACTAGCGAGAAAAAACTTTTACCTGATTCAGAAACCGATGTTTTTGCAGATATGCTGGCGGACTTAGCAGATGAAGTGTTGCACCAACAGCTTTAAAAATAATACGTCACTCACCGCATTTTATGTAAACTTGACACAAACCCATTAAGAGAAGAGCAGTAACATATGAGAGACTACAAGCTGCTACTGGCTGGACTAATTTTACTGCTGCTGATAATCTTTATTGCAATCTTTACGTGGTTATGGAGCAGTAACCGTAAAAATATAGATCCCCTACCGATCATGGCAAATGCAAATGAGTCGTCAGCCACCACTCAAGACGAGGTAAATACCCTCACCGACAGTACGCTGTATATAAAGGCAGAAGAGGATTTACAAGCACCCTTGGACGATATCATCGTTAGCTTCGAATCTCGTTATCCTCATGTGCAGGTTGTGCCAAGTTATGTACCCGCCAGCGACCTCTTAACATTATCAAACGCCAATCCTAACCATGATAAACGCTCAGAATTAGGCGCTGATATAGACATGATCATCGCTAACGACAGTCTATCTGTAGACCGTCTGACACCGTTACAAGCAGAGCTAAAAGCGGCTCAAAATAAAATAAACCAAGACAAAGAAAATATCAGCAATACTGATGATAAAAAAGTAGATACTGCTGAGACTGGTGCCATTGAGACTGACAATGCAGAGGCACGTACCCTAAATTCTTTCAGCTATGCACTGAGAGGCAAGCAAGCGCTTGAAGGGATTATTTTGACAGAGAATACTGCTGCTATTAACTTCCGTAATTTTTTACTTTCGAGTACCGGACAAGATATATTAGAAAAGTACGATTATTATAATATCGAAGGTTATAAAAACAGTGTAAATGACTTGTTTAATCCAACATCACGTGCACAAGAAGCAGCAAATGCCAACACTGTGAATGTCGCTGACGCCTTGAGTAATGGCAAGTAATGATAAAATCTTTATATTTTGTTGATTGCTTTTATGAGCGATTTTTCCTACAATGTTATTCCAAAATGCGCCTATAGCTCAACAGGATAGAGCAGTTGCCTCCTAAGCGATCGATCGGGGTTCGAGTCCCTGTGGGCGCACCAACAAACATTGTCAAAAGTAATCAAAAGACCTCACAACCTACCAGTTGCGGGGTTTTTTAATATATTAGCATATCGCATCATAACATTGCATAACTTACGATACATTTTCATACAGCATACCTGCAAAACACAAAAAAGCCTTTCAAGCTTTATACTTAATAGCTTGAAAGGCTTTTTCGATCGCATATTTTTATCTAGGTAGGCGTTTTAATATTAGGATTTGCTTACCGTTTAGAGCCGCTCTTACTCTAGGTTCAACATCGATTTTGCCACGGCTTCTGCCACTTTAATGCCATCAATTCCTGCTGATAATATGCCACCTGCGTAGCCAGCACCCTCGCCTGCTGGGAATAAGCCTTTGGTGTTAATGCTTTGGAATTCTTTATTACGTTTAATACTGATTGGTGACGATGTTCTGGTTTCTACGCCAGTTAATAAGCCATCATCAGATGAAAATCCTTTGATTTTTCTATTAAACGCTGGAATGGCTTCACGTATGGCATCCACGGCAAAGTCAGGTAACGCTTTGCTTAAGTCGGTTAAGGTAATGCCCGGTGTGTAAGACGGTTTTACATCGCCCAATTCTGAGTCTGGTTTGCCTTTTAAGAAATCACCAATGGTTTGCGCTGGTGCACTGTAGTCTTTGCCGCCTAATTCAAACGCTAAAGTTTCTAGTTGTCTTTGTAATTCGATACCAGCAAGAGGATGGTTTGGGTAATCTCGCTCTGGGTCGATGCCTACCACAATAGCACTGTTGGCGTTACGCTCATTTCTTGAATATTGGCTCATGCCGTTAGTGACAACACGGCCTTCTTCTGATGCTGCGGCAACCACGGTTCCACCTGGACACATACAAAAGCTATAAACAGAACGACCATTTTTACAATGATGAACCAGTTTGTAATCCGCAGCGCCAAGTATTTCGTTTCCAGCATTGTCACCAAAGCGTGCTTGGTCTATGGTTGACTGTTTATGTTCAATCCTAAAGCCAATCGAAAAAGGTTTTGCTTCAATATACACGCCTTTATCATGAATCATTTGGAAGGTGTCACGAGCGCTATGACCAACAGCAAGAATAACATGGCTAGTTTTTAAGGTTTCGCCAGTATTAAGTGTCACGCCTGTTACTTTTGAGTCAGTGATGTGCAAGTCGTCTACGCGGGTAGCAAAACGAACTTCCCCACCAAGCTCTATGATCTCGGCACGCATTTTTTCTACCATGGTGACTAATTTATAAGTACCTATGTGCGGTTTACTGACAAATAAAATCTCATCTGGTGCACCAGCTTTTACAAATTCAGTCATGACTTTACGGCCATAATGATTTGGATCTTTTACTTGGCTATACAGTTTTCCGTCAGAGAAGGTACCCGCTCCGCCTTCACCGAATTGTACGTTAGATTCTGTGTTTAATTTACGCTGACGCCAAAAACCAAAGGTGTCTTTGGTGCGTTGTCTGACTTCATTACCACGTTCAATGATAATGGGTTTAAAACCCATTTGAGCAAGGGTGAGTCCTGCTAATAAACCACAAGGTCCAAAACCAATAACAACAGGACGCTCAGTTAAATCTTTTGGCGCCTCACCTACATATTTGTAGCTGGTGTCTGGTGTTGCTTTGACATGGTTATCTGACTCAAATTGAACCAGTAAATCATTGGTCAAATCCGAGTCGGTCAGTGTAATGTCTAGCGTATAAATTAATTGGATATTTCTTTTATTACGAGCATCATAACCACGTTTAAACATCACAAATGACGCCATTTGCTCAGCAGAGATTTTAAGTTTTGTCGTTATAGCCGTCGTTAGATCTGCAGGTGCATGATTTAATGGCAATTTAATTTCAGTTAAACGTATCATTGGTTACTCATAAACTCGTGTAGAAAACAGTCTCGCATTTTACTGGTACTGGTACAAATAAGCGAATAAATATTTTACTTACGCAGGGTGAATTTATGGTTTCTTCAGCATAGATCAGCATCCTATTATAAAAACTAAATGTCAGACTTCACCCCAAGATAGCTACCAAGCCTAATGGCTAACGTGCTTTAGCCAAAAACAAAACTTACTTTTAGTTGAGTTAACATCATTTAGTACGTTTGCTTCTTAATTTCCTTCTGTTCACACTTTCTGAACTCAAAAAAACATCGCTTCTGATGTCATCATTTTTTATACCGCTTTAGCATTTTTTAACTAGTGCGTGTCCTCAATCCAATCGATTATTCTCTAAATAGATTAAAAAATGGCTAAATTTTGCTAAACATAGTCAAATAACTTATCAATATCTGGATATTATTTGCGGTACTTTCCTTGTTTGACTACCCTTTATCTCATTTTTATCACCACTTTTAAACGGAGGACACATCCTAGAAAAAAAGGACAAATTAATGTCCTTTTTCTGGCTTTTGGTTTACTCAATGCTTACCAGCTAAAGCCCATACCCATGCCACCAGAGTTCTCATCTTTTGTGAAAGCACCACCGAGACTAAAGCTGGTATTGGGATTAATGACACGCTGATATCCTAAGGAAACCGCTTGCTCAGAACCCTGAAAACCTGCGCCCACGCCTATACGGTTCTTACCTTGTAGACCTGACGTGCTGGTTGCCATGTTTAACATCGCAGCACTCATCGCACCTTGACGATCAAAACGATCATCAATTTCCTTAAAACGCTGTCCATTGTCTTGCAGATAATTGTGAATAGAGTCATTTAGAGCATTAAATTTAGTATCAGTATAAGTGTTCGAGGTTTCGATAGCGCTTGTTTTTGCGTCTTGTAACTGACTGACATTGACTGCGTCATTATCAGCGGTACCATTAGCAACATTGATAATCTGACGCTGGTTAAGATCCGAACCAACCGACACTGTGTTTTCACGGTTAGAGCTAGAGTCATTGCCGAGTACCACGGCGTTTTTTGCAGTAGTATTGACATTATTACCGAGCACAAAAGTATTGTCGCCAGACACGGTATTATTATTGCCCATACTATAGCTGTTATTGCCACTGACCGTACTTGGATCGCCAATCGCACCTGAATGATTTCCAGTCACTTTATTACCAGTGCCAATGCTGATAGCTTGCTCGCCGATTGCTTGAGCACCATCTCCCATTGCAATAGATTGCTTGCCCTGCGCCGCCGCGTTAGCGCCTAAAGCCATTGCGTTGTCTCCACTAGCAATCGCTTCTGCAGACGTACCACCATTGATGCTTAGGTATTTATGCTGTGCAGCAATGTCCTGTTTAACGATTAGCACCTGATCATTTGTATAACTTTGTGACAATGCTAGAGTCTCGGTGGCTTTGCCATCGGTGTAGCCTTTCGATGCGGTTAAAGTCTCGGTTGCTTTGCCGTCGGTATAACCTTTGGAGGCGGTCAAAGTCTCGGTTGCTTTGTCGTCGGTATAACCTTTCGATGCAGTCAAAGTCTCGGTTGCTTTGTCGTCGGTATAGCCTTTGGAGGCAGTTAAAGTCTCGGTTGCTTTGTCGTCGGTATATCGTTTATTTACCGCATCTGTATCATTTGTTGCATCTGCCACGTTAGTGATACGTTTTTCGAAACCCTTGCTACCAACTGAAATCGTATCTCTTTCATCTGCAATGGAGAAACTACCGATGGCGGTTGCGCCTGTCGCAGTTGCTTGGCTATTACTGCCAAACACGCTGCTGTCTGTACCTGATGCGGTATTCTGATAACCAACTGCAACACTGTAGTCACCCTCTGATGTATTTTCAAAACCGATGGCACTACTGTCTTCACCTGATGCTGTATTATTATAACCGACGGCACTGCTATTTACATTCGAGGCGGTATTTTTATAGCCAATTGCACTGCTATTTATGTTCGATGCCGTGTTGTTATAACCAAATGCACTACTATAACCCTCTGAGGCGATATTATTAGATCCTATCGCACTGCTATTGATACGCGATGCGGTATTGTTATAACCAACGGCACTACTGTACTCAACTGAAGCTTCATTATTAGCGCCTAACGCACTACTATAATCACCTGATGCTGCATTAGTATAACCAACCGCACTGCTATAACTACCCGAGGACTTATTGAAAAACCCCACTGCATTGCTAGAGTTACCTGTTGCTTCATTTGCATAACCTAGCGCACTAGTCGCTTCATTTGAAGCTTTATTGTCAATACCTAAGGCACTACTATTAATACCGCCTGCTGCATTATTTATTCCACAGGCTAGTGCAATTGCACCTCTTGCCGTACTTCCTCCAGAAACAGGATCCGTTACGCATACCACGCCTGCCCACACTGTCGAACCACTGATCGCTGCGATACTGAAGGCAAGCCCTTTTAGGGTCAACATCTTATAGTCATTTGAGCGAGCTATTTGGGCGATAGTGCCAGTCGTGCCGCTGGTCTTACCAGCGCTCTTAGCATTTTCAGATACCACCACTATACAACCTAGTGATTGACTCCAAATCTTTTTAAATACTTTATTCATAGCTCGATCCATAAGTCCAAAAACTAATCGTCGATAAAATCAAGGCTATCTATGTCACTTACTATGCCACTTACATTAACCATGCTCATAAATGACAACTGTCATTTATTAAAGCACAAAGCTAACATACCTGTATATTTATATTAAAGGATATTTAATCTTCAGGGCTGTCTTAGATAAGCAAAATAATCTGGGATAGTTTGATGGGAAAAGAGCGTTATGAGCAAAATTCGCCCACCCAAACGCTCACTGCACAGTGAGTATAACGATTGTTATATCGATAAGAGTGAGCGCGTCTGGTAGGATTGCAAGTGCCGTTATGGCACTCGCAAGGTCTGGCAGCAGATCAACCTGATGGCGTATCTAAGGAAATTTGGAATGGCATAGAGAGTGTTGAACAAGTAACCCTTGAGTGGATGGACTGATTTCATAACCCAAACAATCCACCTAAATGATTCACTCACGTAAATCATCCACGACCGCCAACATAGCCACTAATGAGGCTTCCCCTAATTTCATAGAGCGCTCTGGTGACCAACCCGTATCCGCATCGGGGACATTATTGTTGTCTATAAATGGCATCTCCAAGGTATTGGCAAGGCAGTCAAAACGTTCGGCAACCCAGTGAGTGGCAAGCGTCATGTTCGCAGTACCCGGTGCATCAACGTCATAGCCCTCTTCCATCTGAAAGTCGGCACTGGCGATCTTTAACACTTCTGAGAATCTATCGCGTAGACGTGCGAGGCGGTCACTATAATTTGGTGTACCCTGCGAGCCAGCAAGGAACACAAAAGGTATTTCTTCATCACCGTGTACATCATAAAACAGGTCAACACCCGTCTCTTCCATTTTATTAATGACATGAAAGACTTCTGGGCTGGTTTCCAAACTTGGATTTGACCAAGCACGGTTTAGGTTAGTCCCAACTGCATTAGTACGCAGATGCCCGCGCACGCTGCCATCTGGGTTCATATTGGGCACGATGTAAAAGTTAGCTTTATCTAATAATAATTTACCCGTGGCATTATCACCATCTAACAGGCTATGCAGTAGTCCATCGACCAACCATTCAGCCATCGTTTCACCAGGATGTTGACGTGCCGTAATCCAAATATTGCGTTTAGGCGCATCGCTATTGCTAGCGCCATCACTAATTTTAACTAAGGTTAAGTCGCGCTTATCAAGGGTCTCCCCTAAATGCTCTAACGTCACTAATGGATGCATTTGCACCGCTGCTAATAAATCTTGATGACGCTCATCACTGTAAGGGGCAAAAAACGCAATTTGAATGGTTTCACATTCCAACTCTGCCGTTATGGTTAGTTTGCCGCCTTTATAAGAGGTTGGCAGACGAAACCAATAGTCGCGATCGTACGACGCCACCGCTTGGTAATTCTCCCACCCTGCAGGGAATGCCGCATCCCCTGCATTCATAATATTGAGCACATATTGCTCGCCAACCTGACCTGTCAGGCGAAAATTAAACCACTGAAAAAACTCGCCACCGACGTCCGGACGAATAGCCAATTGGATATTTTTTTTATCTTCTAAATTAATAACATCAATATTACCAGCATCGAAATTAGCAGTGATATGCATAAATTTCCCTTAATTGTTTTTTAGATATCTTAGTGAGTATTTGTAAAGTACCTGAGCATAAACGATTAAAAACAAGCAGGATAGAGACGCTAACAAATCATCTTAAAAAATAGTAAAAATAATTATTAATAGTTGTAGCACCGCTGCTTTTGTTAATTAAAAGAACGTAAAAACATTCCAAGCACTATGACAGACATAGCATTAGCCAATTTTTTATATTTATCACATTACTGAATGAATGTGCCAGATATTGGATATTATAGCTGATAATCCTATATAGTACTGCTCATCATATATAGTACTATTTTCTATAGCTACAAAAGCCACTCAACTGGTAACCACCCTACTATCGTTAAGATAATGTTACGCAGGGCACTTTGTCCAGGCTCCGAGACGCTCATCGATCCAGTATAGGAATCGATCCAGACAAGCCTTCCATTACGCTGCTCTACTCGCCAAGTAAGACCAACTATGCCCTCGTCAAATGCTTTGTGCAGTTTCTGTGCCATCTGTTCACTGTGGATCATTAAACCCATTTCAGTATTGAGAGCAGCCGAACGGGGGTCAAAATTGAACGAGCCAATAAAAATGCGCTTTCCATCTACCGCAAAGGTTTTCGCGTGAAGACTGGCTTTTGACGATCTGAACGCTCCTAGATGGTCAGCGTGTACACCAGACGCAGCTTGGCTACGTAGCTCAAAAAGGCTGACGCCATTTTCAAGCATGGCCTTGCTTTGTTGTTATTTTATTAGCTAGCGAGCTGAAGCTTTTTTACGTTACCCATAAGTGCGCCAAGATTTTTCTCAAGTTTACTTTTTTCTAGCTTCATTCTAACGACAACCTTAATAATCTCATCTGCTATCTCCTTATTGCCTTCAGCCACTGCCTGCTGCAATGCTAGGCCTTCACGCATAATAGCAACCCTTAAAGGCTCGATCTTATAAATAATACGGTTGATAGATTTATGCAGATCCGACTGTCTATAGCACTCTTTTACCTTAGATGATTTATATAAGAGACTGTTTTTATCACTTTTTGCGCGGGCTAACGTCTCGATATAATCAGCCGCTATCTTGTCAGCATAATCATCTTGAATACCAATCTCTAAAATATTTTTTACTAATATGATATCGATTTTTTCTAATTCAGTCTCTTTAATGGCACTTTTTAACATTTCAAACAGTCCTTCGTAAATGTTGGGATTAGGGATGAATTAAGTGGTTATCGCATATAAAAAGCAAAGCCATCGGCGTCACTATAATTAGCACGTGGATTCGTTGTTTGCCCACTCTTATATTCACACTCGTATAAAAGTTACTTTCACAACCATGCCAATCAATTCGTAATTGAGGTCACTCAAGAATATTTATATAATGATACACTTATGTTCATTCTAACCTAGGAGTACAAGTGTACACAATAGGCATTCAACCCTTTTGATATAAAGGTTATGAAAAGCGGCTATCAAACCACCATAGATTGATATTTATTTTGAGAATAGTACTGTTGAGGTCTATCAAGATAGTGAGGGTAAACAGCTCCCTCATTATTAGGAATTGTTTAATGACGCGTGGATTCTTGCTAGACATATCTAAAATAGATTGATGAAATATTTACAAAGCAATGAATGAGCTACTTTTGCTAAGAAGGGAAAATCAATGGCTCATCGCCATCTTGCCAAGGTTGAAACTTGGTCATGGCTTGTATGAATAATGGATGCGCTAGCCAGTTTTTTAGCCATATTTGCAGTTTAGGATAAGGCAAACTGTAAAAAACGTCGCGATCTACATGAGCAAATTGGCGGACAAATGGCATAATACCGATATCGGCAATGGTCACACTGTCTCCTAGCAAATAAGTATTTTTAGTAAGCAGTGCTTCTAAAATCTGTAGAAATGCTTCACCTTTTTGCCGATATTCTGTTTGAGTCATTTCAAGATAACGGTCAGCATATTTATAGCGATCTAACCAATGCTTAAACTCCTGATCGTTTTGCTCAATTAACGTATTACCTTGATGCAAAGTCTTAGGGTTCAACAGCTCTTGTGGATCTTGCTGTTCAAGCGCCCACTCCATTATGTCCCGACTCTCTTCAATCACAACACCATCAGCGAGCTGTAAAACTGGCACGGTGCCTTTTGGGCTAATCGCTAGCATTTTCGCAGGTTTGTTTTTTAAGGTGATCTCCCGTAGCTCTACTGGCAAATCGGCAAACAACAGGCCAAGACGCGCGCGCATGGCATAAGGACAGCGACGAAAAGAGTAAAGACAAGAAAGGGAGTAAGCAGTCATATATTTTTTCACAGTTAAAACGAGATCAGCAGCCTTAGAGTCACTAACATCAAGAGTCATTTAGTTTCGTTACTGATCTCTATTAAGGGTTGGTAAAATTAATACTTCAAAGCATTGAACAAAGCCAGTATCATAGCGATATTGAAAAACCCTTACCTTATTTATTATAAAACAAAAGGAAGATATAGTGTCGCAGGCTCAGACAACTATCACAGAAACACCTCATCTCACAAAAGATCAGAACTCTGTATTAAAGATTCTTACGATCATGGGTTATTTAGAAGGTACGTCCTTCTTATTATTACTTTGCATCGCCATGCCGCTAAAATATATGATGGGTATTGCAGAAGCGGTCACCTACATAGGGATGGCTCATGGCGGCTTGTTCATTGCGTATATTTTAATGCTGTTGATAGCCACCACCAAAATCAAAATGCCGCTTTGGGCGATGCCAGCAGGGGTACTCGGATCCTTTTTGCCCCTTGGTCCGTTTATATTCGATCATTTATTAAAAAAGAGCTTGAATAAAAAAGTTTAAAACCCCTTAAAAGTAATGTCAAATGACTTACTGAATATGACGAACATTGGTGATTTGAAGATATAGCGCTATTTAAGCGCTGGACGGTATGTATTAATGACTGATCATGATGGCTGATTATAGTTATTCGTCAGTCATTAATTTCCCATAAAAACTATCCATTTACTGCGACTGGCACTTTACGAATCAGCCATAAAAAGTACGCACCACCAATGATAGCCGCAATCGTACCCGCAGGCAGCTCATAAGGGAAAATGACATAACGCCCAATCCAGTCTGCTATTACCATCACCCCTGCGCCTAACAAAGCCGCTAATGGCAACTGGCGCTCAAGCCTTACCGCACCGAGTGACGTCGCCAAATGTGGCACCATTAGACCAATAAAGCTCAATGGCCCAACCGCAAGCGTACTGGCAGTACTTAGCGCCGCCACCAGTGCCAATAACGCGAGTGTCACTGGTGTCACTGCCACCCCTAAATTACGAGCGACTCCCGTACCCAAACCAAGCACTCTTAAGGGTTTGATAAGCAGTAAGCTGAGGGTAAATAAAATGAGAGCAATGCCGATAAGATACCACACGGTACTAGGCTGAGCGCTATAAGTGGTTCCCGATAGCCAGCTAAGCATTGCTTCTAGGCGTGGATCGCCAGACAGCTTGACCATGTGCATCACCCCATCCATCATCGCGGCAATACCGATACCGACCAGTAATAGATAGCCAGAGCTTACCTTACGTGCCAGCCAAATAACCAGCAATAATACAGCCATCGCTCCTGATAATCCTGAGATCAACAACGTGCCTGAGCCAGCAGACAGTCCTAAGCTTGGTAGTAGTAAAAACCCTAAGATAACCCCAAGCGCCGCGCCCGAGCTCACACCCAATACTTCTGGACTTGCCATCGGGTTGCGGGTGAGCGTTTGCAATAATACACCAGCGATGGCCAACATCAGACCCGTTGCCGCAGCGCTCAAACTGCGCGGTAGCCGATACTGCTGGGTGATCGCCCAATCGGTACTTAGTCCCCAACCACTGACGTCTTGGACAAAAACACAGGCAAGCATAATTATCATTACCACGCCAATACCCCAGCGCCACCATGCCACAGGTGCATGCTTGCCCGTTAGCATTGGAGTCACTGTTTCTATCCGCTCGCGGCGCTGACGCAAAATCAGCCAAATAATCAGTGGTGCACCGAGAATACCCGTCATCGCCCCTGCTGGAATTTGCATATTTAGTATGGGTTCGAGTAATAAAGCAACATTGCTAGTCAGCCATAAAAGCAGCGCCCCTAAGACAAAGGCTGCAAGCAGACGTTTGCTAATAGAAGCAACCCCCAACGCATTGACCAGACTGGCAGCGCCAAGACCGATAAAACCAATTAAGCCAACTTCGCTAACCACTAAAGCGGTAACAACCGCCACAATAAGCACTACCAATGCACGAATACCGTTAATCGGCACGCCCAAGCGCTTGGCTTGTGAGTCATCGAGACTCATCAAGGTTAATGGTTTTAACAAGGGTAGACAGACAACCGCCATCGCGACGGCCGTTATCGCTAGCATCGTACTGGTATGCCAGCTATTCTGTGCCAAAAATCCCGCCGCCCACGACAGCATACCATTACTACGTTCAGCAAAAAACAACACCAAAACATTGGCAACGGCGGCAAGTAGAATGTTTACCACCAAGCCTGCCAATATTAAAATGAGCGGATTAAAACGACTGGGTGCTGACAATACAAAGACCAGTCCCATACTAATAAGCGCGCCGACAAAGGCCACATAAAGTCCGCCATAAATCGCTAAACTTGGCAAAAACAAGGTCACAATGAGCATGGCCAATTGTGCACCAACACCGACGCCCAATGTGGTGTCTGACGCTAATGGGTTTTTGACCAATTGCTGTAGCAAAATACTGACAACCCCAAGCAGACCACCTGCCAATAGCGCCACTATGCTGGTCGCCACTATATGCAGCTGCGTCGCAAGACTGATAATATCCAATTGCGAGCTTGGAATAAACAAATCACTGATTGGACGTGTCCACTCCTGAGCGATTAATGCCCACGTGCTCCATACTGACAACACCACAAGGATAATCATTACTGCCCAGATGCGCCATGTATCTGCAAATACCGAAGGTGGTTGCCGAGGTGGTTTTGGTGCTGGATTGGGAGGTTTTTGCATAAGCTTGGAGTGTTGCTCTGATGGTGTTTTCAATGTGGGCGACTGAGACGCTGCAAGTGAAGTCATAGGTTTGACATAATCAGTAGTATTATTGGTATGAGAATGATGAGTCTGTGTGGCAGTATTGATAGTCATGATGCTGCCCCACCTTTTAATGTCACTATTGATAAATTATTTGCCAAACCGACCAGTGACGACATGCCACCATAAATCCATATGGGTGGCAGCTCACCCACGCAACGCTCGTCGCCATAGCCTAGACGCTGCCAAACCAAACTGTCTTTAATCTCAGCTCGGGTTATCGGGCTTAAAGGATCGATGATTAATAGGCAGGTCTCATTATCCAATTGAGCCAAGTCGCCCATTCGAATAGGGACAAACCCCCATTGATTGCCTTTGCCTAATACATCCAGCTCTTTGCCCATCTCTTCTAGCACGGGCTGAAACAAACTATTTTTGACATACATGCGCATGTTATTGGCATCAGCAAACTGCACAACGGCAAATCTCTTTACTTTTGGATAGCGCTGCTGCAGACGCTCACTTGCCAGTTTGATATCTGTCTGACTTTTTTTAATATAGCTTTCAGCCAAAGCTGGTTCATCAATTAGCTGTCCCAACTGACGAGTCGGCTCAGTATAATCTGCCCAAGTTGCAGTATCACCTTTAGCGGCGAACATGACCGACTCAGAAGGCACATCTCCATAGAGATTGCGGGCATGCTCATAAAAGAAGTTATCGACGACCAAATCGACAGGCAATTGGGCAACCAATTCCGCATTAGGCTGATAGCGAATGCCCAAATCAATGATTGAGGTTGGCAATTCAGGCGTACCTACCCATCTGTCCCACACCCTCACATCACCCGTCGCTATCGGGGGGTAACCCATGGCGGTCAAGGTTGCCGCATTGCCCCAATCAGGTGAGACTATATTGATGTTAGCGTTATCTGCATTGCCCACTTGAGCGTCTTTTTGTGACGTTATTGGTTGGTGACAGGCCGTCAGCACGGTGGTCAGTGTTAAGCTTGCTATAAGCGCCAACCACTTATATTTACTGATAGTGATATTTGAGCCAGCTTTTATACAAGGTTTTATGAAAGGTTTTATGGCTATTAAAGAGAACAGAGATTTATAAAGAACAGGAAACATAGCGGCCTATCTTTTGCGCGAATAAGAGAAAATAAGAAATGAAAACGATGAGGCAAATACTAGGGCATGCCCTCATTTTAAAAACGGTCATAAAAATTTAACCCTTTTTAGCCTACTTATTCATTTTCGTTCAGATTGATGATATGCCCTACTAGGCAACGGCGACTGGCTGCCCCGTTATAGGATGACTAAGCAGCTGCATATCGACGTTAAAAATCTTGTGCAATACTGTCGGTTGCATGGTGCTGCCGATATCACCATTATGGCAAATACGACCGTTTTTTAAGGCGATAACTCGATCCGCATACTGCGCGGCCAAATTAATATCATGCAAAATAATCACCACACTCAAGCCCTGCTCATCCACCAAACGACGGATAAGCTGGATAACTTCAAGCTGATAGTGCATATCAAGCGCAGCTAATGGCTCATCAAGTAATAAATATCTGGTGTCTTGTGCCAGACACATAGCAAGCCAAACGCGAGCACGCTCACCACCTGAAAGCGTGGCCGTAATGCGGTCAGCGAACGCCTCTGTTTGGGTGATGCGCATGGCTTCTATTACTTTATCTTTGTCCATTTGGTTGGGCTTTTGCAGCCATTTTTGATGTGGATAACGTCCTAGCATGACCAGCTCACGTACTGAAAACCCAGCGGCTTCTGGTAGTTGCTGTGGCAAATATGCCATTTGTCGCGCCAGCGCTTTGCTACTGTAATCACTGATACGGCGCTCATCCAAGCTGATGCTACCGCCACTACTCATCATCTCGCCTGCCAACGCTTTGATTAAAGTCGATTTTCCTGAACCATTATGTCCAACCAAAGCGACTAATTGGTTGCTATCAATCTCACAGCTTACATTGTCTAGTAAGGTATTTCCTTGGCGACTGATGGTCAATTGGTTTGCACGTAACATATCGGTACTCATCATTAATTTAAATCGTTGTGTATATATTGGACAGCCAATAAAAACCGATTTTACTCGTAAACGATAATAAAAACAATTATCATTAACTTAAAATACCATTCTTTTCATTCCCGTTCGCTGTTGCTTGTAAGTATATATACGACCGATTTTCTTTTATCTGTGACAAGCAACCCTTAAATACAAGCCTAATTCTTTATCACCTTAATCATTTTTGAACTCGCACAAACCATTACTCATATCAATGAGTTGAGATAAGCTGATTGGGTTTTTAGTCGCTTTTATTTCTTTAACCACCGAAGAGCTGTCGAATACCGACGTCAGTAACGACTATCTATGTCGAAGCAATGGCTGTACAAGTATTATTGAAAGACACAAAAAAACGTCTGCTCAATCTCTTGAACAAACGTTTTTAATCTCATGTACAGCGCCTACTACACAACTTAGCGAGCTGCAAACCCGATAAATTTTTCTCAAACAGCAAGCATATAAAAAGTTTGCGTTGAAAGCGCAAGCTGAGAGACAAATCCAGTCTTTAAGCAACACTCACAGCGGGCAAAGCACTGTCTGGCTCGTCACTGGGCGTGATATTGCTATGATTGATGAAGTGAAGCGCCTTTTGTTTGATAGCATTTATATTGTAATCGGCAAGCTCGGCATGCAGAGTGACCACATCACCCATGATAAGTAAAGCAGGTGTCGGTAGCTTGGCGGTGGCTTGTAATTCAGCGATGCTGGCAAGCGTACCGACAAGCAATTGCTGCGTAGGTAGACTGGCATGACTGATAATAGCAAAAGGGGTTTCACTGTCTCGACCAGCCTCTATCAAGCCTTTCGTCATCTCATGCAAACGGTGTAAGCCCATATAAAAAACAACCGTTTGGGTAGTATCAAGCAATTCTTTATAATCGTTATTCGGCGCGCCATTTTTTCTGCAAGCAGTGATGAACTTAACCGATTGCGCATGATCACGGTGTGTTAGTGGAATCCCTGCGCGGCTTGCAGCAGCACTGGCCGCCGTAATACCCGGAATAGATTCAAAATAAATACCATGACGTACCAGCTCTTGCAGCTCTTCACCACCGCGTCCAAAAATAAAAGGGTCGCCACCTTTTAGCCTCACCACTATTTTGCCTGCCAGTGCGTGTTTGACCAATAGCTCGTTAATGCTCTGTTGTGATAAGGCATGATTGGCGCGGCGCTTTCCTACAAATATTTTTTCAGCCGTGCTCGCGCACATATCCAAAATATCCTCAGACACCAGACTGTCATAAAGCACCACCTCGGCGCGCTGCATCACTCGCCATGCTTTTAAGGTTAATAACTCAGGATCACCAGAGCCTGCGCCGACCAAATATACCATGCCTTTTTTATGAGAATTTTTAGCATTTTCTATACAATCTTGCCCTGCCAAATAAGATGTTGGGCTGTTTGCAATAAGGACAGATAAATCCATCATGATGATAGTTCCTAATGACAGTATAAATACAGAAAACCATGTAATAAAAATAAGGTTATTCGATAGAAATCGACCGACCAGATAAGCGTTCAGGCTCGGCTAACCTGTGTTAACACAGTGCAACTAATTCTACATAACAAGTTGCAAGCGACGTGCCATCCCATCATTTAAGCTTGCGCTAATGGGGCGCATTCTGCGATTAATGCGTTGATTTGCCCCACGCAAGACCCACAATTGGTACCTGCGCGGCAATGCTTACCCACTGCCGCCGCACTACTACAATCATGCTGCGTAATAGCGTTGAGAATGGCATTTTTTCCAACCGACATACAAGAGCAGACCAAAGGTCCTGGATCAACATAACCACTGGCAGGCCGCCCCGCGAGCAACCACTTGTATCGTTGATTGACAGGTATTTGGCTAGTATCCGTAAAGCAGCTATCGAGCCAGCGGACACTCGGTAATTGCTTTTGCGTTGGGGCAACATAAACAGCCATAATCAGTTGTGTACTAGGCCTTTCATCATCGGAAACTTGACGGTTGATAACAAGGCTATCTGCTCCTACCTTAGACTCAGTTTGGGTCACAATAAAACGCAATTGATTCTGCACATTATCGACAGTAAACGCCGTATGCATGACACCCTCTTGAGAGCTGGGCGGTGATAATGATTGCATAGACGCTATAAACTGCTGCCAAAACTCGGGGTACGCTAAGGTACTGATAGCCTCCATCATCGGGCTAGCGAGAGTAATCAAGACGCTGTTATTTTGATGGCTCAGACTCCACGTGAGTGCAGGTAATACGTGTGGAAAAATATTATTTGAACGTGCCTCGCATTTTGTCTCAGACCATTCTTTCTCTGACGCTTTGGCAGAAAAATTGGCCAAAATAGTACGTAATTGCACTATAACGGCGTCTTTCCACTCAGGATGCACCAAAATCTTGCCAAATGATTGCATAGAAACGGGTGTGACACTAATCGCCGAATTTTTGAGCTCTGGCTGCCCTGAATGCGGATCGACTACTGTTGGAATAAGGGGGCCTACACGAGCGAAGCTAGCAAAAGCATTGCTCCAATGCATGGGCATAAATGCATCACCAACGCGCAACGTATCGCTAATGGCAACTTGCGCCATCACGGTACTCGCTGGCTTATTACTATCCTTAGCCGTACTCATCGCGATATCACTGACTATGCCATCACTGGTCACGCCGTTCTCATAGCTTTCATACTTTTCGTAGTTTTCATACCTACGATGCAGTTGCACAAAGTCATTGTCTTGAACGCCCAGTTGCTGTGCATCGTTAGCATGTATGGTCAGTGTGGGTATTGGTTGATGTTGATTTAATTGCGGTGCAAGGCCAGTACGAGTCATGGTATGCCATTGATCACGCAGCCTGCCAGTAATCAGGCGTAAATTAATCGCTTGATTTTCAGGTTGAGTATCATGCTCAAGCTCTTGTTTAGAGGGCGATTGATGCTCACCAATCGGTTGGGGGAGATTCCTTCTTGGACGTCGATGCACATTGGCTATGCTCGCTTCATTAGAGGGGGTAATAGCGATTAACTGTGACTTGGTAACAGTAGCCGCGAGATTATTGATATCATTTTTTAAAGGTTTTATCTTATCAATCATGGAGATACGGGTGCCACCCCATTGAAACGGTAACATCTCTGCGTATGCTTGCTGACTGAGTACGATTGGTCTATGTATTTGATTGCTGTTCTGGCTAATAGGCTGGCGAACAGATTTATCGGCTGGCACTTCATCTGTCATTTCTGTCATTAAAGCAGACAAGTCTTTACTAAGATTCAGATAGCGAGGATAGTTCTTATTAGAATTAGATGTGCTTTGGTCGTCTGCATTACCATAAGCGGTCAGTGCCACATGCTCATTGAATATCTCGCTTGGCTGTTTGTAATCAAATCCCGGTAACCCCATGCGTGTGGCAACTTGAGACAGTATCCACCAATCCGGTTTGGCGAGCCCTACCGCAGGCATTAATGTCCGCTGCCGAGAAATGCGCCGTTCAGAATTGGTGACCGTTCCAGATTTTTCACCCCACCCTTGAGCGGGCAATACAATGTCGGCACACTTCACCGTGTCACTGTCTACCGAGCAATCAGAGACAATCACTAGATCGCACTCAGCAAGCGCTTGACGAAAATTATCGGCATCTGGCAAGCTGACCACAGGGTTGGTTGCCATAATCCAAATAGCCTTGATACGACCATCTAATATCGCAGCGGCAGCATCGCAGGCTTTCACACCCACGTTTGGGGAGATAGGCTGAGGCGAATGCCAAAAGTCTGCCACGAGCTGACGATGATCGGCATCGTCTAGTTCTAAATGAGCCGCTAATAGATTAGCAAGAGCGCCTACTTCTCGTCCGCCCATCGCATTAGGCTGTCCAGTGAGTGAAAACGGACTGGCCCCTACTTTGCCCACACGCCCTGTGAACAAATGAGTGTTAATAATGGCATTGACCTTATCAGTCCCACTTTGTGACTGATTGACACCCATGCTAAAAGCAGTGACTGTTTTATCAGTGGCAGCAACGCATTCATAGAACTGGCGGATACTGTCCGCCGATACTTGGCAGGCGTGTGCAACTTTGTCGATGCTCCATGCTTTGGCCGCATTCACCGCATCATCAACGCCCAAACTTTGGTTAACATATTCATCATTTTGGCAACCTTGCTGATCTAGGTAATGTAGCAAGCCATTATACAAATGCGTATCGGTGCCCGCAGCAATTGGTAAATGCAAATCGGCAAATTCACAAGAGTCCGTACGGCGTGGGTCTATCACAATCAGTTTTTTATTAGGATTGGCTTTTTTGGCTGCTAAAAACCGACCAAACAAAATAGGATGGCACCACGCCATATTGGAGCCTACCAGTACCAATAAATCACAAGCCTCTAAATCCTCGTAATTACCCGGCACAAGGTCTGCGCCAAACGCGCGTTTTTGCCCAGCTACTGCAGATGACATACAAAGCCGAGAGTTCGAGTCGATGTTGTTATTACCAATAAACCCTTTGATAAATTTATTAGCGACGTAATAGTCTTCGGTTAGTAACTGGCCTGAGACATAAAACATAATGCTGTCTCGCCCATATTTGTCGATGGTGTCATTTAAACGGCTAGCCACATCCTCTAGTACGGTCTCCCAATCTGTCTGCTCTATAAGTGGCTTGTCAGATTTACGTTTGGCATTGAAATCGTTATCCAATTGCAGGGGCTGATACTGTTGCATGACCGCTTGCTTGTTTTGATAATATGGCTCGGTCAAGCGGCGCGCGGTGCCCAATGTTTGTACCAGTGCGCTTCCTTTTGAGCACAATTTACCAAAGTTAGCCGGATGTTCAGGATCTCCTTTGACGCTCAGCACCTCTGTCTCATTCACGTTCGCTAAAACACCGCATCCCACTCCGCAATAAGGGCACGTCGTGCGGATAGTGGTGATCGAGCTATCAATCGAGCTATTAATCAAATCACCATTAGATGACAACGGTGTTTTTTTGATATTTTTGGCAGCACTTATATCATGTGTCTCAATGACTCGGTCTGTTGCTTTTTGCACGCTATTAGGCAGGCTGTTCGATTTATTAGCTGATACTACTTTGCTAGCAGCAGATTTATTGGCAATAGTGTCATTCATAATGCATCCTCTAACAGTTCGGCCGCTTTATGATGATTGACGTTCTTATCTGTCTCATTAAATTCTATATCTACTTCCGTAGTTGGCGAATTGTTAAGCGTGATTTCATCCAAGTGACAATACGCTTCGCCAAATATGAGTGTGTCTTTGATAGGCGTAATATCAACGTTATCTATAATTAACTGACTGTAAAAGTTGCCATCACTTGTGTCACCATAAAGTACAGCACCAATAAGTTTGTTTTCTTTGAGGTACAGACAATGATAATGATTTAAGTCAGGCTGACGATATACGAGGGTCTCAATGGTGTCAGCTGCTTCGTCATCAAAAGCGATTTGCCCTGCAGAAAATGCCGACATACCAGACACTTTTAATTTTAATGATAATGGTTTGCTCACAAAAGGAATCCAGTGATCTGGCACGGCGGCTTTACCATCTATCACATTTATATCATTTTCTATCAAAGCATCTTTTAAAACTGTGACCAATGTATCTACCTGCTGATTGACCGGAGCCACCATTCCAAATAGCTCCCCCTCTCGCTCTATACACTCACCAATGGCATAAACATTGGGACAACTGGTGTGCATAAAATCATCGACGACAATACCGCGATTAACCTCAAGCCCGCTTTGTTTAGCAAGCGCTGTATTGGGTATCACGCCCACTGCCATCACGATGAAATCGGCCGCTAGCATGCGCCCGTCTTTTAAAGACAATCCACATACTTCTCCTGCATCATTCATCTCAATGGCCTCAGTATGTACAGAAACCGCGAGACCAACCCCTCGGCGACTGAGCTCAGATTGCAAAAGCTCGGCCGCTGGCAGGTCTAGTTGACGATTGAGTACATAACCATCCATATGAATGACCGTCATGCTCGCGCCCTGTGCCGCTAACGCGCAGGCAGCCTCCAATCCCAGTACGCCACCGCCAATTACCAAACCCGTTTTTCCTTGGCTAGCATAGTCCATCAGAGCGGTCACATCAGCAAGGTCTCGAAACACATGCACGCCCTTAGCTGTGTGATTGGGGAACGGAATGACTCGGGCAGTTGACCCTGTAGCCATTACTAACTTAGCATAATTGAGTTTTTGCCCATCATCTAGCTCAATACACTGGCACTTGGTATCTATTGTCTCTACCGCAACCCCAGCCAGTACGGTGATACCTAGCTGCTCATACTCTGAGTTGTCATATAAATAGGTATCTTCAAATGCTGTGTCGCCAGCCAGTACGGGTGACAACATAATGCGGTTGTAGCCCACTTGCGGCTCTTTACTGATTAAAGTAATTGGCAAACGAGACTTATCATCATTCGATTGTGTGCGAGCAAGCTCAATGGCAAAACGACTGCCTGCCATGCCCGCCCCGATAATGACGATGCCAGCGTTTTTTTGATGACCTGATGCTAAGGCGTGATTGTTGGAATGAGTATCTACCGTAGTGGTGGCTTGCGATATAGATAATGACATAGACAATAAATCCCTTAGCCGCGCGGAGCAGCATTGAATGCAAAACAGCGTGTCATGAAAAATACGCCAACAGCAATAAAATGATGACAAACTCTATGAAGCAAATGCCATGCCATACTAGTAGAGGGTTGCGCTTAATGAGGGGTTCTGGGTCACGGCTATGCGCCTTATTATCTGGGTTAAAATCCTGTAAAAACTCGCCAATGGCTTGATAGCGCGCGTTAGTATTGACATGCAGCGCACGCATGAGTGCCTGTTGGCTGGCGTCAGGTACATTCTGTTGCCGTAGAGGCTGTGCGGGCATCAGTAATGTTTGGTTTGGCATCATGAGTGTCTGGGTGTTAAATGGTAACTGTCCCGTCAGCAATTCATAGCCAATCACTGCAATTGAGAACAAGTCAGAATGCACGCCTTTTGGTGCATCGGTGTAATATTCTGGTGCAGCATAGTGCAAATCACCGTTCGGTGGTCTAGTGCTGTCTTTTAGAATGGATGAGCTGGCGGAACCAAAATCAATGAGTTTGACAGCGCCTGATTTGGTTAAGAGAATATTTTCGGGTTTGATGTCTTGGTGCAATAGATAGTTGCGATGCATGACTCGAACTGCCATGCCAATTTTGGTGAGCAAATCAAAAGTTTGCCACACATCACAAGGCGCATGACGATCCATAAAGTCCCGTAAACTCTCACCAGCGATATATTCAGTCAAATGATATAAATATGTGGTACTTGCTGGCACCGGATAGTAACGCAGCAGCCCTGACTCACTGAGACCAGAACCTAACCTACTACCGATATTGGTAGATGCAGAATTAACAGGTAGTCGGTTGGGATCAGCTTGATTATAAGCTGACTCGCCCGCGCGGCGATGTTTGGATAGGCTCAAACCAATTTTACGTTCTTTTAAAAAATCACGCAGGTAGTGACCATCGGTAACAGAGTCTAAACTGGGCGATTTTAAGACAAAGTCGCGGTTGTCTTCATCTTTCACCCAGTACACATGACTGCGAGTCGTACGAGCAATGATACCAATCACAGTAAAACCATCGATATAATCGCCTATCTGTAAATCTGTTGGTAGCTGATAGCGATTTACATCATGTATGACCGTATCGAGATTATCAAAGTCAAGGCCGTTCAAATAACCAATACCTTTCGAGCTATTGATAGAAGTAAAATGGGCTGATCGTGTGTTCATACTCAGCATAACCATGCTTAGATTGTCATGACTGCCTGCACTAAAGGCTTGCTCGCACACGGCTTGACTGGTGTTAAACCCTAGCGGTAATTTGTGCGTAGTAGCCATCAACTGAAATATATCAGTCGCACTGCTGCACAGCTCAAATTGTAGCTCTGTGGGCTCTATATGCTCATACACCCCATCCGTCATGATGGCCAAACACTCGTTTTGATGGAGGGTAAATACCGATTGTTGTAGCTCCATCTGGCTATCTGCACCAATAGCTGCAGCAAGCGCTCCTTTGTCTTGGCCGCGGTGCACGCGGTGGTCTTTACTCAATACCGTCAAACAATCTACCCCAACGCGGTATATTCGAGAGTCGCCTGTATGAAACAGGTGAATACGGTCACCGATACAAAGCAAGCCTGATAACGTAGACAGCAACGGCGGTACCCGTTGATACGCTTGAGGAAAATATAAGATATCGTTAGCTTTGTTGACTGCTATTTTGATGATACTAGCGACTTGATCATCATCAAAACTGATGGATGACGTCTCATCTTGTGAGTGTGCCAGTGCAGTCAACCCCAATGTGATTTTGTGAGCAATGGTATTCACCACCAATCGACTTGCCTGTTTTGGAAACTGACAAGCGCTGACCCCATCTGCCATCAGCACCAATAATGGGGTTGATGATGGCGGGTGAGATCTTGCTTGAGATATTGAGCGATTGGCACTAGATGATTCTTCACCTGAACATTGATAGGGCAAGCAGGTGGTAATAAGTACACTGTCTTGGTTTTCCGCCTTGCGACCTGCCATAGTGAAAAAATCAAACCACCATAATGCAGTGCTGCCATCATCAACATTCTTACTTTCATCAGTCTCACTAATAGCAACAAACTGACCTGACTCTATTAAGGATGACGGATTGCCTTTATTGAAATGAACAGCCATCTCATCAGTACTTTGACTATTATTTCTATTGGCGTTTGCAACACTTGTTATCGCCATCTTTTTTCACCTCGTGCTATCTATGACTCACTTGTATTTCAGCAAATGTACCATCCGGCATCTCTTCAATAATGATGCCTTCTGGCTCTTTTAAGAAAAACAATGCAAAGAATCCAGCGACTGCTGTGGCAGCAATCACAAAGAAAAACACCTGATAAGACACCAGACTAAGCACCGTTAAATACACGACTGATCCAACATTGCCATACGCGCCTGTCATCCCTGCAAACTGCCCTGTCATGCTGCGTTTGATCAGAGGAATCACCGCAAAAACAGCACCCTCACCAGCCTGTACAAAGAATGAGCAAAACATTGTAATTAACAATGCCAATGCAAGCGGCCACGTTGAGTCAAGGAAGCCCATCAACAGATACCCGATAGCCAAACCAGCTGTCAAAATCAACAAAGTAATTTTGCGACCAAACTTATCACTGAGCCAACCGCCACCTGGGCGTGACATGAGATTCATAAAGGCATAGCTCGATGCCAATACCCCTGCCATCACAATCGATAAACTAAAAGTTTCTTGGTAAAACAAAGGTAGCATCGACACGACGGCAAGCTCTGAGCCGAACGTGGCAAAATACAAAATATTTAAGATACCCACTTGCTTAAAATCATAACGATGCGCCACTGGTACAGGCGTGGTGAAAACCTCTTTATTAAAACGGTAGCTACTAACGAATTCGTAAACATACAATATCGCAAGGCCAATATAGACCATGGTGACACTAGACTGGCTCAATAAGCTCACACCATCAGGTGATAATTTCCATGCCAATAGCGCCAATGCCAAATACATAGGCAGTTTAAAAACCATCATTAACCAAAAATCACCTGATGATGTCACCATCATGGCCCCTGATTTTTTGGGTTTAAAATAAGTAGCCCCTTTGGGTGTGTTACGCGCCATCTTATAAAAAATGATGCTATAAAGCGCCATCACGACCCCTGATGTGGCTGTTGCATAACGCCACCCTTCATCACCGCCGAATACTGCTGCGGCACCAATCGCTATAGTTGGTAATAACAGTGCCGCTGCTGCCGAACCAAAATTACCCCAACCCCCATAAATACCCTCAGCTGTCCCCAATTCATTGGTTGGAAACCAATCACTCATCAAACGAATACCTACTACAAAACCTGCACCCACAAAACCCAGTAAAAACCGAGACAGCGCCAAGGTGTTGTAATCCTGCGCGAACGCAAAGGTAAAACAAGGAATAGCACCAATGGCTAAAATAGCGGTATATACAATGCGAGGGCCAAAGCGATCTGTCAGCATCCCGATAATCACGCGGGCAGGAATGGTTAATGCCACGTTTAAAATGAGTAACGTTTTGATTTGATCTTTACTCAGATTGAGTGTTTCTCCAATCGCTGATAGAAATGGTGCATGGTTGAACCATACAAAAAAGGTAAGAAAAAATGCCATCCAACCTAAATGAAGGATTTTATTTTTACCCGTAAATGACAAAACATTAAGCTTGTCTTTACTAGGCGCAACGGGGGCTGATGATGACATAGGCAACTTCCTCAAATGATTAACTTCAGGGTTCTGACAACGTACTAAAGGTACTAAGTGTTCAAAAAATGCAGTTTCAAATATGATGAGTAGCGATGTTTCAGGCGGTGCAATGGTTATGCCAGTTATTTGTGTACGCTGCCAAATCTGTATAAAGGTCAGTACTCGTTAATTATCCAAGCGCCTTTACTGGCGGGTCTATAACCATCGCCACACCTGACGCTTATGCTAATAAAGCATTAACACAGCAGGTTTAAAACACTCAACTAGCCTCCTTTATAAACAGCAATAACATCCAACATGGGGCACCGCAGTGTCTATTTTGGTGCATTAACTTCTGACATCGCAGTCGGCAATAACGGTATCTATCGTGATTTTTGGCAAGTAATGGAGCTATCCATACTGATGTAAAAACCTTATTACATAAGCGACTGGTCCCGATACGGCATGCCTTTATGCCTAATAGCAACGCGCAAAAACCCAGATAATCAAAGTGCCATGGCATGATTATTGAATGCTCTGTAATAGTAGGTATTAAACGCTGTTTATCAGCTGTTGTTGAGGGACGGAGCCGTTTATAGCGTGATAAAAAAATAAACGATGACCGTATCCAACCAGCCCCATTACTAAGGACAGACGCATGAGTAGCACTGCATTGAGCACAGAAAGTAAAGGCAATTTGGTGGTGATTGGCAATGGTATGGTCGGTCATCACTTTATTGAACGAGCAATTGAGCAAGGACTACACCAGCAATTTGACATTCATGTGTTTGCTGAAGAAGACCGCCCTGCTTATGACCGTGTTTATTTGTCGAGCTACTTTGAACATAAAGATGCCAGTAAGTTGAACCTAGTAGATTTAACAGCTTATGAATTATCAAAAGTTCATTTACATTTGAATCAGTGTATTGTAGATATTGATTCGGCCAGTCAGCGTATTACTACTGAGGCAGGCGAGATTATTGAGTACTCTGAGTTGGTACTAGCGACGGGCTCATATCCTTTTGTGCCACCTATTCCAGGCCGTGAGCATCCGCATTGCCACGTATACCGTACCATTGCAGATTTAGATGAAATTTTGGCAATTGCTGAGCTACCCACTGTCAAAAAAGGCGTGGTGGTTGGTGGTGGCTTACTGGGACTTGAGGCCGCAAAAGCGCTCGTGACGCTAGGGCTGGATACCTATGTGGTCGAGTTTGCGCCGCAATTGATGGGCGTTCAGCTTGATGCCGCTGGTGGTGAGATTTTAAAGCGAAAAATAGAAGCACTGGGTGTCAAAGTGCTGACGGGGAAAAACACCAAAGAGATTCTGTCTAATACTGCACCCAACTCTGATGACACCAGCAGTGACGATCAACATTTAACCATGCAGTTTACAGATGGCACTTCTCTAACGACCGATATGATTGTGTTTAGCGCCGGTATTAGACCGCAAGATGGTCTCATTAAAAACAACCCCGAGTGCGGTATCGAAATGGGCGGGCGCGGTGGTATCTTGATCAATGAGCAATGTCGCACCAATGCCGATCATGTTTATGCCGTGGGCGAATGCGCAGTATGGGACAATAAAGTATTTGGTCTGGTGGCTCCCGGCTACAACATGGCCAGTATCTGTGCCGCGCAAATTGCTGGTGATAGCAAGCAGATATTTACGGGTGCCGACATGAGCACCAAGTTAAAACTGATGGGTGTGGATGTAGGCAGTATTGGCGATGCACATGGTACGAGTGACGGTAGCTTAAGCTATCTGTATCAAAACCCTGCGGAGGGCATCTATAAAAAACTGGTTACTACGCCAGATAACAAACGCTTGCTTGGTGCCGTATTGGTAGGCGACACCGAAGACTATAACAACTTACTGCAACTGTATTTAAATGACATTGACCTACCCGCACATCCCGAAAGTCTGATACTACCCAATGTCGAAAAACCCGTGATGGGCATCGACAATCTGCCAGATACCGCCACGATTTGCTCTTGTTATAACGTGACCAAAGGCGCTATCTGCTCGGCAGTTGAAAACGGCGCATACTCCGTCAGCGATGTAAAAACCGTGACCAGTGCCGGTAGTGGCTGTGGAGGCTGTGCACCTATGGTCAAAGATACGGTCAGCTATCAACTTACCGCCATGGGCTTTGAAGTAAACAATGACTTGTGTGAGCACTTTGCCTACTCTCGTCAAGATTTATATAGCCTGATTCGCGTGCACGGTATCAAAACCTTTGATGAGTTACTAACTGAACATGGTAGCGGTCATGGTTGTGAGATATGCAAACCAACGGTCGCCTCTATTTTGGCATCGTGCTGGAATGACTATGTACTCAAAACTGAGCTAACACCACTACAAGACAGTAACGATTACTACTTAGGTAACATCCAAAAAAACGGCACTTATTCCGTCGTACCTCGTGTGCCGGGCGGTGAAATTACTGCAGACAAGCTCATCGTACTGGGTCAAGTGGCGAAGCAGTTTAATTTGTACACCAAAATCACTGGTGGGATGCGGGTCGATCTGTTTGGCGCACGCATGGAGCAGTTGCCTGATATTTGGACGCAACTGGTGCAAGCAGGCTTTGAGACTGGCCATGCCTATGGTAAATCTTTACGTACCGTGAAATCTTGTATTGGCAATAACTGGTGCCGTTACGGAGTCGATGACAGCATTGGCCTCGCCTTAAGATTAGAAGATCGTTATAAAGGCGTACGCTCACCGCACAAAATCAAGATGGGTGTGTCAGGCTGTATGCGCGAATGTGCGGAAGCGCAAAGTAAAGACTTTGGCATGATTGCGACTGAAAACGGCTGGAATTTATTTGTCTGCGGTAATGGTGGTATTACCCCGCGTCATGGCGAGCTGTTCGCCACCGATCTCGATACCGAAACCATGGTCAAATACATCGACCGCATCATTATGTTCTATATCAAAACAGCGGACAAGCTACAGCGCACTTCAAAGTGGCGTGAAAGCTTAGATGGTGGGCTTGAATATCTGAAGGCTATCATTATCGATGACAGTTTAGGCATAGCAGATGAGCTCGAAGCGCAAATGCAATTGTTGGTCGACAATTACGTGTGTGAGTGGGCAGCAACGATTAACGACACCGAAAAACTCAAACGTTTCCGTCATTTTGTAAACAGTGAGCAAGGCGATGAGAATGTCGTTTTCGTGACTGATCGTGAACAGATTCGTCCAGCGACTGACGCGGAAAAAGCAACCATTAATTTAGTTGAACTGGCTTAGCCAATGATGAGTGCCTTGTTAGTTATCACAAAAAGCAAGGTGCTGTTTTTCCCACTCATGTTTTGCAACTCGTAACTTGTTACTCACGATTTATCACTCATACAGAGCAATATTATCATCACTAAGGATACCGCCTCATGAACCAACAGACTATTTGTACACTTGACGATATCATTCCTGACACTGGTGTGTGCGCACTGGTAGATGGCAAACAAATTGCTATTTTTCGTACCAAACAGAACGATTTATTTGCTCTTGATAATTACGATCCATTCAGTCAAGCCAATGTATTGTCTAGAGGGTTGATTGGTGGCACCACAATTACAGATGATACAGGAACAGCAAAAGAAGTACTTTATGTGGCCTCGCCCATCTATAAGCAACGCTTTAACCTAGCTACTGGTCAGTGTTTAGACGATGAGAGCGTGATGCTGGATGCCTATCAGGTCGTCTTAAATGACAACAATGTCATGATTGCAAGGGTATAAATAAAAACTAGGGCTTGTTATGTTGTCTTAGAAGACACAAGCCCTAGCGTTTTAATGCAGAGTTTAGAGACAAAAGTTTTTCGGGTCACTGACTCTTGAGTCGGCTGATGGTAATTCCCGTAAAACCAAACAATATCGTTAGTAACAGCGATAAATAACAGAAGAACGCATAAGGCAGATAATCAAGCACAGGCACGCCTAATGCTTGGCTGATAAACACACCGCACACACTCCAAGGCACTAGAGGATTGATGACCGTACCTGCATCTTCAATGGTACGAGACAGATTCTTAGGATGTAAATTCAAACGCTCAAACGTCGGACGAAAGGCAGTACCAGATAATAAAATACTCAAATACTGCTCGCCAATAAGCACGTTAATACTCAGAGCAGACATGGCAGCGGCAAATATGGCGCGTCCTGATGTGGTTAAGGTGTCTTTAATCCCTGATAACAGTGCTGGCAAGATACCCAATGCTGTGAGCAAGCCACCAAGACTGAGTGCCAATATCACAATCGCTTGAGTGAAGAACATACTCTGCACACCGCCGCGCGATAGCATACCACCGACTTCACCCAGCTCTAACGATTCAGCTGGTGCATAGCCTGCAAATAAATAGCCGCCTAATTGTCCAAAGCTCGGCGAGCTGTGCAAATAAGTAATAATCAATGCTGCCACAATGGTACAGATAATCGTATAAATGGCATTGACACGAAAAACCGCCAACCCAACCAGTACCACGAATGGCAATACCGCATAACCATGTACCAAGCCACTTTCAATCAACTGACCTTGCAATACGGTTACTTGACTCAAGTCAGAGCCTGCGGTCTGCCCAGAAAAAAACCAAAAAATAATGACCGTGAGTATCCACGCTGGTACCGTGGTATACATCATATTGCGAATATGCTCAAACAAATCAATACCCACCACCGATGAAGCAATGGTACAGGTGTCTGATAACGGCGACATTTTATCACCGAAAAACGCCCCTGAAACCACAGCACCAGCCGCAATCGCCACGTTGGCATCAAAGGCATTACTCATACCAATAAAAGCCACGCCCAATGTCGCCGCGGTGGTCAAACTACTGCCCAAGGCAATACCAATAATGGAGGTCAATACAAAGGCTGAAATGTAATAATACTCTGGTGAAATCAACTGAAAACCAAAATACATCAGCGTTGGAATAGCACCAGACATCATTAAAGCGGCGACCATCAAGCCAATAAAGAAGAATAGATAGATCGCACCGATACCACGCATGACACCCGATGCCATTTGCGCTTGCATGTCATCAAAGGTCAAGCCTTTAAACAGACCAATGCCCAGCAAGACACAAATGGCGAGTATCAATGATAAATGCGGTACCCAGCCAAAACCTATCATGGTAACGCCCATAATAGCGATGACAATGGCAGAAATCATAAATGCCAGTTGAGGTGAAATTTGGGTTAATATTTTTGGAGGCATCACACATCCTTAGCTTGCCAGTCAAATCTGGCGTTAGGGTTGGCTTTGAGTCGGACAAGTTTAATGAGTTGCAATAGCGATTGCTACCCTCATTATTGATCCAGCAGACTATCGGTCTTAGCTGCCATGACAAAATCATTGCGATGCAGACCTTTAATGCTGTGTGACCACCACGTAACCGTCACCTTGCCCCACTCTACCAATATGCCAGGATGATGCCCTTCTGCTTCGGCGATATCTGCTAATTGATTGGCAAACTCCATCGCCTTGACGAAGTTTTTGAATTTATATTGACGTTGTAATTGCTTGATGCCATCAACCTCGATCAATGACCAATCTGGAATTTTCTGTAATAGCTCTTGTGCTTCGATGTCGCTGACCGTTGGCGCGCCAATGCGGCAGACCTCACAGCTGGCTTGTGATAATGTCGTCATTATAATGTCCTTTTATGTTAACTATTCATTTTTTTAATACTGTTATGTTTAATACAGTTACGTCCATGTTGACGCTGTCATTTACGGCTACATCATTCAAATGATGCCGTTTGTCTTAACCATGCATTAGGCGTTTTTTACCGCATAACTAGGCTCGAACAATCCTAGCGACATGGCTTGTTTGACCATTCCCATGATATCGCTATTGACGATATCAAATAATGTATCCAAATCATCAATGACATAATAAATCGGTTGAATATGGTCAATACGATAAGGGGTACGTAACACATCAAGTAAGTCAAACGCTCGGTGCTCTGGTTTATTTTGCGGTTGATGTTCTGCTTGCTGCTCAGAACCAGCATTGAGTGCATAAACCGTCTCAGACGGTGAGCTTAAGATGCCTCCGCCATAGATTCGGCGACTGCCTTTATTTTGTCCCACCAAACCAAACTCGATGGTAAACCAATAGAGCCGTGCCAAAAACCACCGTTCTTCTTTAGTGGCATTAAGACCCAGCTTGCCATAAGTTTCATTGAACATCGCAAAGGCAGGATGGGTCAAAAGCGGACAATGTCCAACGATTTCATGAAAAATATCAGGCTCTTCGATATAGTCCATATCATCAAATCGACGGATAAAAGTTGCCACCGGAAAGGATTTATTGGCAAGCAATTTAAAAAACTTACCAAAACTGATTAATGCAGGGACAGCGGCAGTTTGCCAGCCAGTCGTAGCTTGCAATACCTCATCAATATCATGCAATTGCGGAATACGCGTAGCAGGCAAATTCAGCTTTTTTAAACCGTCTAGATAGGCTGGGCAGGCGCGATTGGGTATTTGCTCGGCTTGACGCTCAAGCAATGCCTGCCACATACCATTTTCATCATCACTATAGTGAATATGACCATGGCTATCTGGCTGATGCGACACGTAAGGTTGTTTTTTAGGCATAGAATCCTGCTTTTTATGAGCAGAATCATCGTGACTGGCAGCATCAGTGCCTAGCGTTTTGCAAGCAACGCTGTTGGCACCGATAGCTTTATTAACAGAATTCGTATGTGGTAGGCGTTCCATGCCTGTATTCCTTTTATTGCCATTACCGCTCTGAATTTTTGCTAGTCGTTTTCAATCATGACTGAACCATAGCTCAGTCATCGCATTGAACACATGGTATTACAGAGCGCAGTGGTTATTAGGGACAAGACAAACTCCTTTTGCCCTGCCCGTTTATTTTATGGATTTTTCCCTAAAGGTAGAGGCGCTTACGGTGTTTCAGTTTCTGGCTGACCAACCGTGCCACGACGGACTTGATCGCGCTCGATGGATTCAAATAGGGCTTTGAAGTTACCTTCGCCAAAGCCATCTTCGTAATCACCTTTACGCTGGATAAACTCGAAGAAAACAGGGCTACCTAAAATAGTTTCAGAGAAAATTTGTAGTAGCAGACGCGGTGTGCCGCCTTCAGTGGTGCCATCTAACAAGATACCGCGCATCTGTAGCTCAGAGACATTTTCGCCATGATTTGGTAGACGCTCACTCAGCATTTCGTAGTAAGTCGCAGTTGGAGCGGTCATGAGCGGGATACCCGCTGCTTTTAATTTATCGATGCTGGCAAACAAATCATCGCTGGCTAAAGCAATATGCTGAATACCTTCACCGTTGAAATGCATCAAGTATTCTTCAATTTGACCGCCGCCCTGCTTTGACTCTTCGTTCAATGGAATACGGATTTTGCCATCAGGCGCTGTCATGGCTTTACTGGTCAAACCCGTATATTCACCTTTGATGTCAAAAAAGCGGATTTCGCGGAAGTTAAAGATGCGCTCATAAAAGTTTGCCCAATAGGCCATACGACCACGGTAGACGTTATGGGTTAAATGGTCGATAACTTTAAAACCATGCCCGACAGGACGACGGTCTACATCAGCAAAAAACTCGAAATCGACGTCATAAATAGACTCACCATCTTTATAACGATCAATAAGATAAATCAGTGAGCCACCGATACCTTTGATAGCAGGCAAGCGCAGCTCCATTACACCAGTGGGCACGTCTACTGGCTGCGCGCCCATTTCGATGGCACGCTCATAAGCTTTTTTGGAATTCTGCACACGAAAGCCCATGCTACAAGCACCAGCACCATGCTCTTCAACGAAATAACTCGCTTCGCTTTTTGGTTCACGATTTAGAATAAGATTGATGTCACCTTGACGGTATAGCGCCACATCTTTTGAGCGATGGTTGGCGACATGGGCAAAGCCAAGCTGTTTGAACAATGCGTCGACCGCATCCGGTTGAGGTGAGGCGAATTCAACAAAATCAAACCCATTCAGGTTCATTGGGTTGTCAAATAAATCTGCCATTGTAATCATCCTTAATTTCAATTGGTGGTAAAAATGCAATAAAAAATGTCTTCAATCAATAATTCTTATTGACGATGTATTTATATTAGATTAGGTTTATTTATAAGACTAATTGTTTTTTATGATTTATTTATCAGGTTTACTTATGAATATCAGCATTCGCCAATTAACCGCTTTCATCCAAGTCGCTGACAATGGCAGTTTTACCCGTGCCAGCGATCAGATGCATTTGACCCAATCTGCCGTTAGCGGCTTGATTAAAGAGCTAGAGTCCAGCCTCGGTATTGTGCTGTTCGACCGTACTACCCGCCAGCTGTCGTTGTCGGTAGTAGGACGGCATTTATTGCCGCAAGCACGGCGTATCTTGAATGAGATGCAGCTGTTTGAAAATGAGGCAAGCAGCTTAACGAGCTTGGCGCAAGGTCAAGTACGACTCGCTGTTTCGCAGTTTGCAGCCTCCTCTATGCCAGCGGTCATCGCCCAGTTTTCCAAACAACACCCCGAGATTGGCGTATCGTTATTAGATTGTTCGGCAGAAAACTTACTCAGACATATTCAGGACATTGAAGTAGATTTGGGTGTCGGTACTGAGCTTGGATTTATGGAGGCTGAGGACGACATCAATGCTGATTTGTTATATCAGCTGCCATTTTGTGTGGTGATGCCTGACAACCATGCGCTGGCACAAAAACATGAAATAACGTGGCAGGATTTATTAGACATTCCGCTCATCACGCTGCAAGGCCCTTTCATTGAACAAGTGACAGCCGAATTGGACGACCAGATCGCCAGTCATATTCAACAGGCGCGTTACAAGGTCAATTTTATGTCCACCGCGCTTGAGATGACCCGTCAAGGCTTCGGCATTACCTTATGTTTGCCCTATATGCCCGAAGTCATCGACTGGGTTAGCGCCAATGGTTTACAAATGAGGCCGCTGGCACAACCCGTTAAAATGCGGCAGTTTTTTATCTATCAGCGTGCTTCTCGTGCGTTATCGCCTGCTACCATTGCTTTCAAAGACTTCTTGCAGAGCTATTTTTCCAGTCATTTTAATGACTTACAGCATACTTAAGTATCGCTGATACAGAGATCATCGGTGCTTAAAAAGCCTTGAAACACAATGGTTTCAACCAACTATTTTATTAATTATGCAAGATAATTGAATCTCATATTGAGTTAACCGTCAATTTGCTCTATGATTTTTGGCGGCTTGATTTATATTTCATAAGGAAACAACATGTTTGAACGTATCGACTATTACGCTGGTGATCCAATTTTAGGGCTGATGGAAAAATATACAGCAGATAACAATCCTAAAAAGGTCAATTTAGGCATTGGTATTTATTATGATGAAAATGGTGTATTGCCTGTACTTGACTGTGTAAAAACAGCCGAAGAACGCATTGCCGATCCTATTGCGCCGCGTCCTTATCTGCCGATGGCAGGCTTGCCAGGACATCGTAAAGGCTGTCAGGAATTACTATTCGGTAAAGACGCACAGATTTTAAAAGACGGTTTGGTCGCTACTATCGCTACGATCGGCGGTTCTGGCGCGTTAAAAGTCGGCGCTGAGTTCATCCATGAATGGTTTCCACAATCTAAATGCTATGTGAGTGACCCAACATGGGGCAACCACATTGCCATTTTTGAGGGCTCTGATGTCGAAGTGGGTAAATACCCGTACTACGACAAAGCCAACAGCAGCATCAAGTTCGATGAAATGATTGCGTTTTTTGAGACGTTGAACAAAAATGATGTAATCTTGCTGCATCCTTGTTGCCACAATCCAACAGGGCTAGATTTGACCCGTGAGCAATGGGATACCGTGCTGAACGTCATTCAAGCGCGCGAATTGATTCCATTTATGGACATTGCCTACCAAGGCTTTGGCGAAGACATGGACAGCGATGCTTATGCGATTCGTAAAGCTGTCGATATGGGCTTGCCATTGTTTGTCAGCAACTCATTCTCTAAAAACTTATCGCTATATGGTGAGCGTGTCGGCGGTCTATCAGTTGTTTGTCCAACGGTTGACGAGACAGAGCGCGTCTTCGGTCAGCTGAATGCTACCGTACGTCGTATTTACTCAAGCCCGCCCTCACATGGTGGTCGTGTAGTCGATATCGTTATGAACGACGAAGCACTACATAAGCAATGGGTTGGCGAAGTTTATGCGATGCGCGACCGCATCAAAGCCATGCGTTTACAGCTAAAATCAGTATTAGAAGCCAAAATCCCGAACCGCAACTTTGACTATATTACTCGTCAAAACGGCATGTTTAGCTTTACTGGTCTGACGCCTGAGCAAGTCGAACGCTTACAAAGCGAGTTTGGCATTTACATGGTTTCCAACTCACGTATGTGTGTGGCTGGACTGAACACTAGCAACATCGACTATGTGGCCAATGCCATGGCAGACGTCTTAAAAGACTGAGTGAGCACGCATTAAAACGGTGTGGTAGTAGTAATAGCGATTCATAAGAAGGTTGAGCGAGTGCTCAGCCTTTTTTTATGTCCTGCATTTTTCCTATTTATTTTACCAAAGAACATCAACGTCCCTAGTATCACATCTCTTTTAAGAAAACACTGCACAAAAACCCTTGCAATCTCCACTTTGATAAATTACATTATGCGTAAGTAGTTAATTATAACGTAATTCATTATATGCTTTAGCAAGGAGCAACCTATGTCAACGATTGACAACACCCTCACATCCTTTATCGATATCGCCGCTGATTCTGACTTCTCCATTCATAACCTGCCTTACGGTATTTTTAGTGATGCCAAAGACGCTGCTGATAATAATAAGCGCCGCGCTGGTGTGGCTATCGGTGAGTACGTGTTGGATTTGGCTGTGCTCGAAGCAGAAGGTTTACTGAGCTTAGAGGGCGGTCCATATTTTGATCAACCAACGCTAAACGCTTTTATTGACTCAGGTCGAGACAATTGGACGCAGGCACGCTCAACCATCCAAACCCTACTATCTAGTGCTAGCGACACCTTGCGTGATAATCAAGACTTGCAGAAAAAAGCGCTATTTAATCAAGTAGACGTCACCATGCATCTGCCTGTTCACGTCCCAGGTTTTACTGACTTCTATTCGTCTAAAGAGCACGCCACCAACGTCGGCACTATGTTCCGTGATCCAAACAACGCCCTGCTACCTAACTGGACTGAAATGCCAGTCGGCTATAACGGACGCGCCAGCACCGTCATCGTCAGTGGCACTGATGTGATACGCCCCTCTGGTCAATTAAAGCTAAACGCTGACGACCGCCCTATTTTCTCAGCCTGCAAGCGTTTAGATTTTGAGCTTGAGACTGCTTTTGTGGTTGGTAAAGGTAATAGCATTGGTCAACCAATTGCAGTAGACAATGCCTCTGAGCATATTTTTGGCATGGTTTTACTCAACGACTGGTCAGCCCGTGACATTCAAAAATGGGAATACGTGCCTTTAGGTCCATTTAATGCCAAAACCTTTGCTTCTGAAGTCTCGCCTTGGATTGTGACTATGGATGCGTTGGCACCTTTTAAAATAGCATGCCCGATTCAAGAGCCAAAACCATTGGCATATCTAAACGAAAAAGACAGCAATAATAATAGCTATGATATCCATCTATCAGTTGAGTTATTGCCTGAAAACTCAGATAGCGCCACTGTGGTCTGTGAGACCAACTTCAAGCATATGTATTGGTCAATGGCGCAGCAGCTCACCCACCACACCATCACTGGCTGTAAAGTGGAAGTTGGCGATATGATGGGCTCAGGGACGATTTCAGGACCAACGCCAGATTCTTATGGCTCAATGTTAGAGATTGCTTGGAATGCGACCAAACCTGTCACTTTAAAAGGCGGCGAGACCCGCAGTTTTATTGAAGATGGCGACACAGTAATCATGAAAGGCTATAGCGAAAAAGACGGCATTCGTGTCGGGTTTGGTGAAGTACGTGGCAAAGTACTGCCCGCGCTTAACTTTGATTTTGACAAATAGTCTAGAAAAAATGTGAGCACAGTTGTTTTGAGCTGCCAAGCAACCATCGACCTATAGTCAATCGGTACTGGCAGCCTATTACTCACTGCATTCCCTATCAAAAGGAGTTTGATATGAGCTTTAAAATTGAAAAAATCCATCATGTGGCCTATCGCTGCAAAGACGCCAAAGAAACCGTTGAATGGTATCAAAAATACCTAAACATGGATTTCATCCTTGCATTTGCTGAAGACCACGTGCCTTCGACCAAAGCCTTTGATCCTTATATGCATGTATTTTTAGATGCAGGTAATGGTAACGTATTGGCGTTTTTTGAAGTGCCGAATCAGCCTGAAATGGGTTTTGATCCGAATACCCCAAATTGGGTGCAACACTTAGCCATGAAGGTAAAAGACCGTGATGCCTTAATGGCAGCAAAAAAGCATTTAGAAGAAAATGGTATTGATGTGGTCGGCGTGACCAATCATGGTATTTTCCATTCTATCTATTTCTTTGATCCTAATGGCCATCGTATGGAACTCACCTACGATGATATTACCTCAGAAGAAAAAGTCTCGATGATTACTGAAGCCATGAAGTATGAGATGTTAGAAGAATGGTCACGTACCAAACGCGCACCAGCTCATACCCAGTTTTTACATGCAGAGGAACTGGCTGAAGCAAGAGAAGTCGCGCCTGTCGGTGAGTAATTGACCTGTTATTGTGTTCGCTATCTCTTTTTATATGATTAATTAGGGCGTGCCATCATTTTAAAACCACTAAATGTATCAATATACTAATTGATGATACGTCCTAGGTAGCGAACAATATCTAACCATCATGAAAGGATTCAATGATGAAAATAAAAACCCCTTTAGGAATACTCTTCGCTGCCTCGATTGCGATGACTGGCTGCTCCAATAACGATCAAGCGGTCAGCGCTGATGTAGATACAGGCGATGTGACTACTCTAAGATTCTCACACTTTATGACTGCCAATGACAACATAAACACCGAAGCATTGCAGCCATGGGCAAAGAAAATCGAAGAAGAATCAAAAGGCCGCTTAAAGATTGAGATCTACCCTTCGGCTACTCTTAGCAAACCGGGCGCTACCTATGATGCTACCGCGAAAGGTATCGTTGATATTGGTATGCAAGCGCAAGGATATACAGCAGGGCGATTTCCTTTAACTCAAATTGTAGAGCTGCCAGGTATCACCAATACTGCACAGCAGCAGAGCTGCATACTTCATAAACTGTATGATGATGGTGTCATTAAAAATGAGTACGAAGATACTCACCTGCTAGCGCTGATAGGCACTGGACAAGGCGCTCTGCATACTGTAGATAAGCCTATTCGCACGCCAGCTGATATGAAAGGTTTGCGTATTCGCCAACCTTCTGCGGTTGCCAGTCACATTATCGAAGCGACTGGCGCGGCGCCCGTTGGCATGCCTGCCAGTGATACTTATACTTCCCTTCAACGCGGTGTCATTGACGGACTTAGTTTTACTTGGCAGCCCATTCAAGCATTTAGTCTTGATGAGTTAATCAATACGCACACCAACATTCCTTTTTATAACTCTACTTTTGTTATCAGTATGAATAAAGAGAAATACGACAATTTGCCCGATGATCTCAAGAAAGTAATTGATAATAATTCAGGTGCCGAGATGGCAGCACGTGTCTCCAAAGTATTTGACGTCAGTAACGCCAAAGCAATGGCCGCAGCCAAAGAAAAAGGCGATATCATGATCGATATCCCTGACCCACTCAATGACCCAGACTGGAAAGGTCCATTAATGGAAGGCTCGCAGCACTATCTAGATGAAGTCAATGCCACTGGTCTAGATGCTAATAATGTATACGAAAAAGCAAAAGCAGCAAGTAGCGCCTGCATGGTCTAAAGGTTGAATATCATTAAATGATATTCAACCTTTACGCGATAGCCGGTCAATTTATATGATTAAAACTTATATAGTAAAAATACCAGCTACGCAATTTGATAACGCTGCGCGATTGCTAGAATTTGCTCAACCACGTTGTGTTGCTCACTCATAGGCAATTGCTGTGTCGTTCCAATGATAGTGATGGCGTATTCTAGTGGTAGTCCTTTGCTAGCAGTTTTGCCACTAACAGCCGATAGATTAACAGCGCTATTAACAAACGGCGGCACTATGACAGGAATCGTAATGGCATTAATACCCATGAGCATATCACCCGTCACTGTCGCATAGCCTTGGGTACGAATCTTGGCTTGCAAGTGACTGAAATTCTGCCATTTTTCTGTGATTATTGCTTCATTGTCTGTCTGCCATTCAGCTGTGACCAATGGCTGAATGACGGCATCTGGCTGATAACTGGCAAATAATTGCCCCGTCGCCGATGTCGTCAGCGGCATACGTGAACCGATACGAGTGATAATACTAATCGGACTATCTGGTTCAACGGACTGAATAATAATAGGACCTTCGCTAAACCATTTGGCAATCTGCACACCGCAATTCAGGGTGTCTTTGATTTCATTAGCGATGTGCGTTAGCCGCTCTAAAATATTGTTTTGACTAAACCCAGAGTGCCCCAATGCTGCCAATGTGTTAATCCTATCGCCTAGCCCGTAGCGACCATCATCAAGCTTACGCGCATAGTTTTTACGAATAAGACTGACCAAATAGCGGTGACACTTTGCTGGATGCATTTGCATCACTTGCGCAATATCTTTTAGCATCATCGGCTCGTTATGATCAATAAGAACGTCTAATACCGACAAGCCAATCTCCAGTGACTGGACGCCACTTTGACTTTTATTGGTTGTCACGGGATTTTCTAAAGGGTTTTCAGCTGCTGGCATGTTTTGCTCAATGAGTAATTTACTTGGCATATTAATCTAATATATTCATGAAAAACTGAAATGAAGAGGTAACGTCATAAGAGTTCTTTAATTGTATAACATACATTTCGTATTATTAATTATAACCGCTTATCTCATTCACAACCTACCATAATAAAAGGAATTCACAATGATGACACTTTATGGCTACTTTCGCAGCAGCACCTCGTATCGTACTCGTATCGCGATGAATCTCAAAGGCTTAGATTATGATTATATTTCGGTCAATTTAGCAAAAGATGAGCAGTTAGCAGATACGTTTAAATCACTCAATCCACAAGGATTAGTGCCTGTTTTACAGACTGATAATTTATTACTATATCAAAGCCCAGCCATTTTAGAATGGTTAGAAGAGGTTCATCCTAAAAACCCGCTATTGCCTAAAGACGCGGCTGGACGTATGCAAGTACGTGCCATTAGCGCTATGATTGGTTGTGATATTCATCCTATTAATAATCGCCGTATCTTACAATATCTACGCAATGAGCTGACGGTAGACGAAGAAAAAGTCATGGCGTGGTGCAACCGTTGGATGAGTGAGGGCTTTGCGGCGTTAGAAAAAATACTAGCAAAAGACAAAAGCCGTGGAAAATTTTGCTACGGTGACAGTCCTACTTTTGCAGATTGCTATTTGATTCCTCAGGTCTCTTCGGCGCGACGTTTTAACGTGGATTTAAGTGCCTATCCCAATATCGTCGAAATTGACACGCATTGCCGTACGTTCAAAGCATTTGCCGACGCTGATCCTAGTATGCAGCCTGATGCGCCCAAGTCTCAATAAATAATCAAAAGGGTGCTTTCAGTAAGGGTGTTTTACTATTAAATGACTAGAAAATTAAATGATTAGAGAATTTAATAACGAAACGCCCTTATAATTTCTGGGCTCAGGGCTCAGACAAAGCAATCAAAACGAATGACTGCCTGAAAATAGACAAAGCATCGATACTCTTAAGCCAAATACAGCATTCAATATTTCATCGAATCATCACTTCCACTTTTTATCTCAATATAATATTCCATATATTCAAATTATTGGTTGTATAGCAGTCAACTGTTGGCTATTCTTGGTATAGGCGTTGTTATATCTCAAATTTAGAATTGATTTTAGATAAACATACTGTTTTATTCATTAAAATAAGGTTGGATATTATGAGTTATACACCTTTATCAAATAACAAAGACGCTCTACCATCCCATGCCGCTCAAGATATTTATGATTTAGCCCTATCGGCTAGAGAAGAAACAGAAACCTGTAGAAAAATTGCACCGACAGTGGTCAAAAAACTGTCAGAGTTGTCGCTATTTAAGATGGGACTGCCAAAATCGTTGGGAGGATGGCAAGGCAATCCTGTGGAAACGTTAAAGGTTTATGAGACGCTAGCCAGTGCTGAAGCCTCAGTTGCTTGGATCGTTTGGAACAATCATTTGGCCTGCACATTTGGACGGTTTTTAGACGAGCCTAGTATGCAGGAGATATACAGTGACCCCTCTCATGTCTATGCCAACTCAGCTCGCCCTGAAGGGATTGCTAAACAAACCGCTGAAGGATATACGGTCTCAGGTCGATGGACGTTAGTATCAGGTTGTGAATTGGCAGACTGGTTTGTGCTGCGCTGCTTGGTAATATCCGAAGGCGCGCCTACGACCCTTGGACCGGGTGCAAACTTAAAGCTGTTCTTTATTCCAAAAGAAGATGTGGAAGTGATTGATACTTGGCATGTTGGTGGACTAAATGGTACAGGCAGTCACGACATCGTCATCAAAGACGCGTTTGTGCAGGAGCGTTATGCGGTCGATTTTGATAGCCCTGTCGCCATCGATAATGTGTATAGTCGCCTACCAATCGGTTGTATTAATGCCGCTGGCTGTGCAGCGATGGCACTAGGTGTCTTAAAAGCAGCGACAGACGAGTTAATCCAAATTTGCCTTGAGAAAGTAACGCCCGGTAAAAGCCCAGATTTACGTGATCGTGCAGCGGTGCAAGCGACTATCGCTAAAAGCAAAACACTATTAGCGTCTAGGCGCGCACAACTACACAATAGTGTCGAGATATTATGGAACGAAGCACAGCAACAGAATGCCTTTACCGATATACAGCTGGCTGATGTGTGGTCAGCAGCCTGTGAGGCAGCGAGAGAAGCCAGAGCCATGGTATCGGAGATTTATGCGGTCGCTGGTACGGTCTCGCTATATAAAAAACATAGAATAGAAAGAGCGCATCGAGACATTCATGCTATTTTACAACATGGTATCGTGCAGCCACATTGGATGGAGCAAGCTGGCATGGCTTATGTCGGATTGACCCCAAATGCAGCCATGTTCAGAGTATAGAATTGCTTTTATAAAAATAAATAAGCCCTCATAGAATGAGGGCTTATTATCGCTTGGCTATTGAGCCAAAGAAAAACAAATCATTGGTAAAAATCATATAGTGACTACCAAATAGTGATTACCAAATAGTGACTACCAAATCATCACGCTGAAAACGTCTTCATGCTCATGTCATAAAAAAGCAAGGCATCTGATGTCTTGCTTTTTTATGACTAATTTTTATAATTAACAAATCACTTTACTTGATAGTAGGCTTGATTGCTTTAATCAAAATGGAAGCCTGCACCAATCGAGCCGCCAGCATTACCTTGGGTATCAGCGGTGCCGTTTACCTTCATGACCCAACGACCATCATTGGATAACTTCGAGAAGCCAATAGCAACTGCACTTTCCCCATTGTACGTTCCTATACCGCCACCGATTAAGGATTTACCAGCGATGTAAGCTTGCGGTAGTGAAGACATTGCCATGGCGGCTGAGATACCAGCATTTGCATCGTCTTCGACTTCACCAATTTTATAACCTAGCTCATTCATGTTGTTGCCAAGTCTTTGACTAACAGCATCTAATTGACCCATATTCACAGCGTCTCTGGGTGCCATGCCATCAGCCACATCAGTGATCTTGTTACCAGCAGCGTTGATACCGCTTGCAGTCATACTAGGACCACCGACAATGCTGACACCATTATTATTGATTGTCGTATTGCCAGTTTTGACGCTATCGATATTAATATTACCGTTTAGATCAAACTTAATACTACTGCCTGCTGCTGTTGTGGTGATGTTATTACCACCTGTGAAGGTGAGGACACTGCCATCGCCTACTGGTTTGTTGATGGTAGCACCGCTATCAGCACCAAAATTGAGACCCGCATCTATTTTATCCTTGTTCACTTTGATATTGGTCGTATTAGTGTCGATGTTTGTTTTATTCGTGGCAATATTCGTGGTATTGGTTTGGATATTGGTAGTGTTGGCTTGGATGTTTTCATTGATAACGATTTCTCCTTGCTTAATAGAAGCAATCGCACCGTCGATACTATTTTGACCAGTACCACCAATATTACTATTGGTAAAGGTACCATCTACAGGATTGTAGACTGTCTCACCGCCAATGATACTACTGATGCCACTACCTTGTGCATAGAGCTGACCACCATTGATAGCATCTTTGCTACCTTCAGAGACATCGCCGTTCACAACGTTTGTAATCTTAGTGTCAGCAGCATTGATGCCCGCTTTGGTGACACTAGGTCCACCTGTAATAGTCAGTCCATTATTATTCATAATGGTATCACCCGTCGTTACGCTATCTAAATTCAGGTCTGGATTTAAATCGAAGCTAATGTCATTGACGCCTGCCAATGGTGCAGCAGCACGTAGGCCAGCACTAACATTATTGTCCGCTGATCTAGACACTTTAATATTACCATCTGTACTGTTCAAATCGATGGCGCTGCCTTGTTTGATCATAGTGGCAACATCACCCTGAGCCGTTAGTCCCCAACCTTGATCAAGGGCAAACGTCGTGGCGTTCAACTGTCCGACAGTCGCCGCATCTGTATCTGCAATACCAGCAGCTACATTGGTGATTCTGTTAAAACCATTGTCAAGACCACTACTGCTCAGTCTAACCGTTCTACCCGGACCATTATCGGTAAAGGTAAAGCCATTACTATTCATAATGCTATTACCAATCTGCATGCTACCCTCATTGCCTAAATTCAACTGGTTATTCAGTTTCACCTGAACACCCGTTGCCGAGGCTGTCGTCGTAATGTTGCTATCACCAGTGACGTTGATGGTATCACCTAAAGCAAACTGCTGGTCGTTGGCACTATTGCCATCACCGATTTTGATGCCTTTAGCCACGAGACTATTGGTTGCTGACAATTGGTCGAAGTTTACCGCATCCTTACCTGTGGTCGCTTCTGCAACGTTAGTAATTTTATTGCCACCGTTGTTTAGACCATTGGCTGAGATGCTGACACCGCTACCAAAGTTTGCGCTGTTAAGACCAGTTAAATCTTTCGCAAGTTTCACGGTCAATGTGCTGGTACCGTCAGCAACGACGCCAATGTTGTTGCCATTTGACAAGTCACTTGCCACGGTCGCGCCACCTTTGACTGTCAGCTTGTCACCAAGCTGACGATTAACGGTAGTACCCGTGTCACCATCGAAATCAAAACCTTTATCGATGGTCGTGGTCGTGGCTTGTAGTTGACCAAAGTTTACGGCATCGCTGGCTATTGTACCGTTAGCGACATTAGTAATTTGATTGCCACCATTGTCCAGCCCACTATTACTAAGTCTGACCGTTTGATTAGTCCCACCCGTGAATGTGACACCATCAGCGTTGACGACTGTAGTTCCTGTGGTCAAGCTGGTTGAGACTAAATCGGCAGCAGTAGCAATTTTGATACCGCCATTGTCAGCGGTCAAGACAATATTATCACCAGTAATAAAGTTGGCTGTATTATTGTCTTTATCCAAAGTCTTGACATCAGCACCATTGATTTGTGTCACTACCGTTTGCATCGCACTATCGGCTTTTACCAAGCTTGCCTTACTACCTTCGCTTAGGTCAACTTGATAGTCGGTGATATTGGTATCAGGATCTTTGACACTAGTGCTAACTGTTAGTGCATTAGCATCTGCAGTAGAAACACTGGTGCCATTGGCATTGACAGTATAGACATCCTGTCCAGTATCGCTATCGGTTGAAAAGTCAACACTGGCAACATTCGTACCTTTAACTACTTTGGTTCTCGCTTCTGCGGCTGCCATTTGTACATCACCGATGTTTGCTGCATTGGTTTCTGTTGTGCCACCGCTAGCCACTCCTGAGATGACTTTATCACCTGCGTTGATACCAGTAGATGAGATACTAACGCCGCTATTAAAGCTTGCGCTATTCAGACCTGTTAAGTTGTTGGCTAAGCCAAGTTTGATTCCATCACTCGTTGATAAGCCAGTGGTAGTTAAATTGCTGTCTGTATCAAACTTAATTTCTTCACCCAAGGCAAAGGTTTTTTTGAGAGTGCCGCCGCTACTTGCATCATTCACATTAAACTTGATGCCTTTAGCAATATTGTCAGTGTTGGTGCCAATATTGGTGGTATTGGTTGAGATGTTGTTAGTATTGGACGTGACATTAGTATTAGTCGTTTCTAACTGACTAAAATTCACCGCATCTTTTGCGTTAACCCCATCATCAACGTTAATAACTCTCTTATTACCCGCATTGACCCCGCTTTTGGTGATGCTTGGACCATTTAAAATGGTCAGACCATTACTGGTTAACGTGGCATTGGTAGGGTTAAATATGCTTCCACCCGTTACCGTGACACCTGCACCACTAACGGTAGTGACGCCAGTAAGCACGCCGCCAGTGACAATACCTAGACCATTGACCGTTGTGCCATTTAGCAAGTTACCTGTGCTAACGCTGCCTGTTGTACCTAGGTTTAAGTTGTCATTGAGCTCAACTTCAATTTTGCCATTTTTTACTCGGGTGTCGATGTTGCTGTTAGAGCCAACCACCTCAACGGCTTGTCCCAATGGTTTCTGTACTGTATTACCATCAGCAGCTTTTAGCGCAAAGCCCTTGTTAATAGTCGTGGTATTATTTCCCACCGCTTCATTGGTCGCATACAATTGACTACCATTCACTGCATCTGTACTAGCCGCAGTGACAGCTCCACCAGCGACGTTTTTGATCTGACGCTCAGATCCTACTACGCCCACGGATACTTGCGCACCCTCTCGTAGCATGCCCTTATCATCAATGACATTACCGGCGATATCATATACCACGCCACCAACTGTCATCGTCTTTTCAGAGCTTGCACTTGTTGCTGTTGTTGAGCCTGCACCTAAAGAGACTGAACCATCTTTGCTCGCTGATGCGCCAACACCGAACGCTGAAGAAGCAGTTCCCGAGGTATTGGAATGAACACCAATGGCTGTAGACAGATCACCTTTAGACAGCGATTTTGCACCAATAGCTATCGACGCAGCACCTCCAGCTTCGGTATTGACATCGTACTGATTAGTTTCTACCAAATCTTTACCTACGTAGGATTTGAAAACATCATTAACTGTGCCATTATTTAGTGGTGACAGCGGACTACCATCGATATTGGTTTTCGATGCAAAATTTAGGTCATCACCGCCTATTGCGATAGACGATGCCCCTCTAGACACGACGTTAGCACCGATAGCAATCGATTGCTCACCACTTGCCATCGTCTGTTGCCCAAATTCTGAGCTGCCAATCGCAATGGTTTGGCTGCCTGTGGCTTTTGCATTTCCGCCCAGCGCCATGGCGTTATAACCTGTCGCTCCGTCGTTATTAGCATTACCGACAGCAGCTGAGTCCACGCTATAATACTTGGTTTTATTATTAGCGACAGTATTCGACAGCCCCGTTAGCTGAGCCACATTGACAGCATCACTGTCACTGCTACCTGCTGCGACGTTTACAATCTGACGGTTGCCACCCGCTGCTCCTGTTCCTACAGAGACCGCGCCAAGTGTAACGCTATCCGTTGCTTGGATGACTGAGCTATCTGCTCCTACTGGCACAAAACCACTGGCACCACCAGCACGATTTGCAATAGAGTTTGAACCTAATGCTATGCCATTTACTGCGTTAGATCGAGAGCCGACACCAAAAGCAAGACTGTTATCAGCAGTCGCTTTTGCATTACTACCAAAGGCAATCGTATCATTGCCAACTGCTTGAGTTTGTCCATTCGCTCTATAACCTACATTTGCTTGATCAGCCACTGTACCTGCATTTTCAAAATCAGTTGAACCAATCGCAATACCACGTTTGCCTGAGGCAAGTGCTGAATGACCAACAGCAAGAGAGCCTTGACCCGTTGCTGATGAGACATTACCAATAGCCTGAGCAAAGTCAGCAGTCGCTGCCGATTGACGTCCAAGCGCTAACGAGGTATTTCCATTAGAATACGCTGCCGCCCCAATTGCCACAGATGACCGACCAATGGCTTTTGCTTGAGTGCCTAGAGCAGTAGCGACGTCACCGGCTTCTGTCCCAGTGCCAATGGCGGTACTACCAGAGTTGTTTTGTGAACCACCCGTCCAAGTAAATGACGGATTGCCTCTATCGACCAGATTGAAGTTTTGCCCAGCGTCCGCTTCACAGCCAATGGCAACCGAATAGCTGCCTTCAGCATTCGCTTCAGTACTGTTTGTATTACAAGAAGAAATTGCCGTACCAGATCCCGTACCACCGCCGACATTCACTTGTGCAAAAGCTTGCGGTGACATTGTAAATCCAGCCGCCAGCATCCCTATGGCGATCGTGGATAGTCGGAAAAATTGGGTAGAAGAAAGATTAGAAGTCGTATTGATGGTCGCGTTTGCGCTCACGCTAGATTTGGAAGATTTGCCGCGCCCCTTTGCATATTCACCAACTGCGGTAAAACAGCTCAAGGCTTCATTCCATATTACTTTATAGATGCGGTTCATAGTGTGCACTCCCTTACAGACTGGTCAGATTTAAAAATCAGAGATAATATCCATCTTGCAGAGAGTCGATATCACAAAATAAAACACGTTATCGGCGGATAACGATTAAATGTTTTTTGTTCATTATTTATCTTGTTAACCAACAACTAACACTTTTTATCTTGAAAAGCCCTAATCGCTCTCTCTATATATTAGTATTACCGAATATATAGAGAGAGACAATGCCGCTCATCGGGCATTTGTTACCGTTCATCCAATTATATAACAAAAAATGAATATATAGATGTTTTTTGCTCCTTGCTTATATTGAATGCTCCCACTTTTTTGAAATAATCCGCTTTGAAACTTAATAAAACACACGCTTATACACACACTTTAGAGATGTTTTAAGCGCGTGTTCGCCACTTTATGCTGCTCTTAGTCCCCTTCAGAGTTAACAGGCAATGTTATTTGCATCACCAGCCCTTGGATATCATCTTGGCGATTATAGACATGAATCTGACCCTTGTGTGCCATTACCACGGCATGAACGATTGCCAGCCCCAAACCATAACCCCCCGTTTCACGATGGCGAGCCGAGTCAAGCCGTACAAAGGGCTGAAAAATACGCGCCAAGTCCTTATCCGCGATGCCACCACCCTCGTCTGTGATGCTGATTTGAAGTGCAGGCTTATTGCCTTCCATCTCCACTTTCTTAATGTCAGCAATGACTGTTGAATCAGAGGCCGTATGCATAAAAGCATTACGAATGACATTTTCAAGCGCACTATGCAGCTGTTCTTGGTTGCCAAGCACAGTCCAAGGCGTTGTTGAATCAGTGGTAGATGAAGCGTCTGCCACCAATGCATGACTCGGCTGCCATTGCCAACGCACATTTTTATGCTGAAACTCAAAGCAAACGTCTTGTCCAATTTCACTAATGATGTCAGAAATATCAACCGCTTCGTTTTCTATATTGTCGATGGTATATTGCTGCATTTGTAGAGATTGAATATGAATGATTTGCTCAATCAACTCATTCATCCGCGCCGACTCTTTATCTATACGGTCGAGATAACGACTGGCATTCGGTGCAAAGTCGCGAGTCAGCTCAGTCGCAACGTCTAGACGTGCCAGTGGCGATCGTAGCTCGTGCGAGATATCACTGAGCATCTGTTTGCGTGCCAGCTCACTCTCAGCCAACCGTTTTGATAGTTTAGCCACATCTTTCGCGAGTAAACCAAGCTCATCATCTCCCATTTTTGATAGGTCTGGATGGGTCTGATAATCGCCATCAATCATACGGTGTACGGTATTTTGTACACGGCGGATACGCTGAGTCATTGTACGGCTCAGCCAAATACAAACCAAGACGCTAAAAACGAGAATAAATAGCAAACGTATGGGAAAATTGCCACGTTGCAGCGCCATAACATCAGCAAAACGCAAATGCGGACGTAATTGTATAATGACAGACTGCTCATCTGGTAAGACGACCGTCACATCAGCCAGCTCAGGGCGACTGTCGAAATCAGCTAGCGTAGCGCTATTTGGCATCATCGGTTGCAGAATATGGTTTAAGAATAACGACTTATCATTCGACATTTTATTATCATCGTGACTATTAATCCTGTTATTGTCCACATTGGGCTGAGCTGCCATTGATTGCATTGATGGTTGCCCTACTTCACGCCGACTACCCTGCATACCTTTTTGCCTACGCTCATCTCTATTGCGATAACGCGGAAATATAATCGCCCCTTCTTCATCGTAAACACTTATCTGATTCATGAGTTGACGGTCCTGACGATACATCTGCTTAACTGTACTTAAATCACCCGCTCTTAATGCCTCAACCATTTCTTGACGCTTAATCAATAAACTATCAATTTGTAAGTTCATGCGAGCCGTTAGTGCTTTTTCGACCAGCCAACGCTCCACCATGATCGATAAAATAGAGGTGATTATAATTGTTAATAATAGACTTAGAAACAAACGCCAAAATAGTGTGATTCGCACTTTAAACTTTGGTGTTTGCTTAAGCGTTTTATGGTTAATAGCTTTCTTGGAAGCGTTCATCGATGAGTCCATCATTATAATACCAGCTGATAACCTTTACCACGAACCGCTTTAATCGGCTCATCATGAAAAGGTTGGAGTTTTTTGCGGAGTCGTGAGACATGCACATCAAGGCTACGATCGAAAGGCTGTAATTCGCGTTGTAAGACATGCTCTGACAGCCATGCTTTACTTACGACCTCGCCTTTTTGTTTCAGTAGCGCAACCAACAAATCAAACTCTGTCCCCGTCACTTGTAGCTCTACCCCATCTATCTGACAAAGCCGCTGGTTTTGATCCAGATGCAAACGGCTCTCTGGTAGCGGCGTATGCTCTGATATCGCTGCGCTGGTGCGTTTGATGACGGCATTGATACGCGCCAGCAGCTCCCTAGGATTGCAGGGTTTGGTAATATAATCATCAGCACCAAGTTCAAGCCCAATGATACGATCAATCTCCTCCCCTTTTGCCGTCAGCATAATGACAGGGATATCACTGATATTGGGCAATTGACGCAAGACACTCAATCCATCGATTTTTGGCATCATAATATCTAGCACTAACAGGTCGTAAGCAGCAGCGCCATTAAGCACATTATTGCTCGCAGTTTTGAGTTTATGTATGACAGCCTCACCATCGTGAACGCAGTCGCATGTCACCCCATGATTGTGCAAGTATTCTTGTAACAATTGGGTCAACTCTTCGTCATCATCGCCTAGTAGTATGTGTGGCACATCTTTCTCCTTAAGCGTTAAATCGCTTTATTGGCCATATTATCAGTCAATTGCTTATCGATTCGCTATAAACGTTACCTTTCTTAATACTTCATAAATGTTCGTAACCTCTAACTGTCGTAATATAGCGTTTATCAGCGACAAATACTGATAACAAGCTGTGATAGATAGTGGCTATCCGGGACACTTACCACTCATAAGCTGATCAGATAAAAACTGACTTTTTCGCAACCAATAACGTATGCACCATAAATTAAGGTAATGATGATGAAAAAATTATTAATGGGCTCAGTATTAGCAATGTCTAGCATTTTCACCGTAACGGCTTGTACCAGTGTTAATGCAACCACTGATACCACACCAACGACCAGTAAAATGCAGCATAAAGATAGCATGAAAAAAGGCGGCATGAGAGGTCCAATGTCGCAACTAGATCTAACAGCAAAGCAACAAGCGCAAATCAAAGCCATCATGCAAGCACAACACGGCGATCGTAAAGCTGACCGTACAAAAAACAAATTGGAACGGGCGCAAATGCAGCAACAGATGCAAGCATTGACTAATAGTAGCACTCTAAATACAGCCGCAGTTAATCGCTTAGCTGATCAGCAAGCGGCTAAAACCAAGCAGCGCTTCATTGAGCGAGTACAGACTCAACATGCTATCTCTCAAGTATTGACTGCTGAGCAACGCGCAAAACTCGCTACATTAAAAGCTGAAAAAATGGCGAAAGGTCATAAAGGCTCAGAGCACGGTAAAATGCATGGCAAACACCACCAAGGCATGTAATTCGTCATTAATAGGCTATTTTGCATTCATTCTGAATGTCCTATAAGACTGATTATGAACACATAAAAAAGCGCATCGTATAAACGGTGCGCTTTTTAGTTTTAATGTTGAGGTTCACATTACTTTGATATTTTAATTAACTGTAAAAAGGCGCGCTCTTCAAGAATTTTGGTATCTAAACCACTCTGAATCAGCTCTTCTACTTTGCGATGCTTACTGCTTTTTTCATGACCAGCAAGCAACGTTAAATCTTGAACACCAACCACAAGATAATCTAATGTCTTCGAAGCACCCGCTTTAACATTAAAACCATTTTTGGCCGCTATCTCAGCAATATCTGCGCGACTGATACTAAGATTGCCTGTAAAGCAGATATTGAGTCCTGCATATTGCCCCGACTCATCTCCAACTTTTGTGATATGGCTGGGGTAACTTCTACCGTTTGTGCGTGGTTGCTGAGGATAATTACGACTGTATTGACTATCTTTTACCCAATCATGAATGGATAAACCATTTTCTCTAAGAATGGTTACGATTATAAAGCCACATGCTTTGGCATCTTCTAGCGCGTCATGATGGTCAAACCGATAATTCCATTCTCTACAAACATTCGCCAGATTATAACCTTTGACCGAAAAGCGCTGACACGCCTTACGTACCAATACCGTGGCATCGACCCACTGTAGCTCTGGTATTGGTAATTTGTGAAGTTCTAGACTTTTTGTCAACGCTCTTTGATCAAAATTGGTATAGCTAACGACAACGTTTTCACCGATAAATTTTAATATTTTTCCATAAATGTCATACATAGACGGTGCATCTTTTACCATACTACTGGTAATACCATGCACCTCTATATTTTGACGACTAAAAGACGTCTGCGGTAAATTAGCCAAGCCTATTTGACAAATAGACCCTACGTCGCTGTTTGCAGTTTCAACGTCAATGGTCACAAAATTCACTAGCTCGTCCTCAATGTCATAGATTTAGTCTGATTTAGTTTTGTTTATTCAATCGCTCCAAACTTCTCTTCAACCATTGGCATGACACTAAACATCATTTTGCCCATTGCAGTACCATTGCCATCACGATAGTACTGCATTAATTCTCTACCATACTCGCGCATATCAATACTATTACTGGCATTAGGCACTTGCACATCACTTGGTAAATTGGGAAATACCATGTTTTTGGCGCTGATAGCGGAATACTGCTGCAAAACATCTATGACCATGTTCTTACTAGCGGCAGTTTCGCTCGGAAGCTCACTGCGCATATGCTGCCATTTGAGCTGACCACGCTTATCAAATCCATACAACTCTTGCGTATCTACATTTGATAGTATTGCACTTTCTGCCGTCTTTTCTTTTGCCTCTGCCATTGATTCCTCTACTGGCTCACTGCCACTATCCATGCCACTCTTTATCATTGCCAACATTTGCTGCACTAACGCTTTACTGGTAAATTTCTTAGCATTTGTGTCGCTTGCCTCGTAAGGCTCACTTTCTTTAACCAGTTCTGGATATCGCTGACTTAGCCGCGCGTAGATGATACGCATATAATCTTGATAAAACTGCTCATAACTCTCAGCGCTTTGTACACGGCGAATAACTTGGTTACTTGCTAGCATTGCTGGTAGCTGATGCGCGGGTAACTTGGGAGAGAGCGATGCTAGCGTATTAGGGGCGACATAATCAAACTGGCTAATAGGTGCGGCATCAAATGTGGCATCTAACGCGGCAAAGTGGCTTTTTATCAACTCACTACCAAAGCCTTTGGGTAAGGTGCCATCATCAATGGCTAGCTTTAACCATTTGTTGCGCCACTTTGTGCCGAGCTTATCGTCTAATAGCTCTGAATTAAACATCGCAAAATTATCTGCCCATAGATAAATATTACCGTTTTTCAAATCCAGATAAATCGGCTGATTGATACTGCTTTGATGATTGCGTGCTTGATACTGCACGCTCGCCAACATCGTCGCCTTGCCAGCCATCGGTTGATAGACGCCTTGCGCATTGATAGACAGCGGCTTTAGCACATAAGCATCTAGCAACTTTGCTTTTTTGATATCTTGCGCTGTCGATCGGTCGTCGTAATTATCAAACAACTGTTGGTAAAACGCTGGCACATTGATTTCACTATCATATTTACTCTCTACCCATGCCTCATAGGCATCCGTACACTCAAGATAAGTGTCTTTGAGCACCGTTCGCTGAGCATCATAATCTGCCGCCAAAATATCTTTATTTTGCGCTTCTGCTTGGGTAATTAAGGTGGCATACGCTTGATCGTGTATGTCTTCGCAGTATTCATCGATATAAACTGAGGCGACTGGCGCTTTGTCATCTATTTCCATATTTATATCGCTAAACTGCTGCTCGTTACTGATCTCCAGATTGCTATGGTAACTAAAAGACTGTCGGCGCTGTTTCTGTAACGCAGTCGCCAACGCTGTCTTTGCTGCCACTGGCGTTTGCTTAGCAGTCATAGCATTGGATTGGTCAAGACTGGTAGATTGGCAGCCCGTTAATAACAATGCCCCTGTGACTAATGCACCAGCAAATAGGCGATTGCCATTAAGAACTGACGCAAGGCTCGCTGACGGAAGACGACTTGCAATGATTTGATGTGCTTTTTTCATTTTTTATCCTTAATAAATATAGGCTTGAACATGACAAGATAGCGTTATTGACCGTCTACCCTGTTGTCAGCATCATCTGCAACATCGTCTTCGATATCAGTGTCATCTTGACTATCAACAATGTCATATTCTGCTGCCTCATAGCCGCTATCACCATCTGCATAATCGCTACCATAGTCATCATCATTGTAATCATCACTACTCCCACTATAGTCATAGCGGGCATCACGTGCCGTTTGCAGTCTGTCTTTTTGTTGGCGTTGCTCTGCTATCCATGCGTTGCCATCGATAGCGGCTTTAGCATTTGGGCCAAAAGACTCGGTCAACAAAGGCGTTAGTACATGTTTATTAAAACTGCTTTTATCATAGCGTACTTGATTCAGCACGCTGGTTGTCGAACCCATCAAATCGCCACCGATATTTACCCGTTGCTGCTTAGCAAGCAGGCGATCTGAGCGGTCTAAATAATAGTAATTTATCTGATTAAAAGATATCGGACCGATGGCTTCAATTAGCTGCAAAAGCGAACCTACATCCGCACTTTGGTAGCCTTTATTGTATAGCTGCACTTTCGCAAGCGCAGTTTTTAGCATAGCGCCATCAGGATATTTCTGTGGATTGGCATCGACATAATCCTGTAGCGACTTTGTCATGTATTTTAGGGTTTTGCCGATCATCTCACCGCTTTGCTTGCTGCCAAAATAGACTTTTACCGCTTGGCTCGCCCCGACTTCTTTGGCAAAAGCATCACTGCGAATATCTACCGCGCTAAAATGCTCAGGCGCTAGCTCTGCCATGCTGCTCTGTATGGCAGCAATGGCGGCATCGTAAAGCACTGCTGGCGGCAGCTGCGCGGTAATACTCTCAGGCAACCCAAAACTAACGGTATGTGAGGTCATTTGGTTAGGTAAAGGGGTGTTTTCAGGATTAACAAGCGCCACAATAGGCATGATTGCCGATGGGTCTACCGTAACTGTACTATGGTTAAAATCGAACGCTAGCGGTATCTGTATGGATGAGGCAATCGTCGGCGTCACATAGTCATAGCTATAGACGCTCTGTAGTTGTCGCTGTTTGGGTTTGTACTGACTGACACTATTAAACGTTAAATTTTGATATTGATAAGCATTTGACGCAGCTATCTGTTCCGGCGTGCGATGGAACATACTCAGCATTTGACCAATGACGCCCGTAGATGTTGCTGATTGGCTACCTTGTTCTACATCCTCTGGTTCTTGTTTAGCCGTTTGTATGGCTTCATACTGCTCTATCATGCTTTTTGGGTTTAATTTTGATAACTTTGAAAAAGCACTGTCTGATTCATAATCATCGGTGTCATAGTTCCCTTCGCCGTAACTCTCTGATTGATAGTCACTGCGACTATAACCGTTTTCGTCATAGTTAACATCCTCTACAACACAGACTTCATAAGCGTCATCGTCCTCATTGTCATTGCATTTATTCGACTCTGCACTTACCGCTGCTAACTCTGCCATAGCCTCAGTTTGCCTGTCCTCATAATCACTTTCATCATAGTCACCGTCAGGCTTATAAACATAAGCTTCTATAATCGTTCTAAGTAAGCTACTAGAGCCTGCATCAATGCTGTCTGGATCAATAAAAGGTACCGCTTGATAATTGGCTTGCGCGACTGCCACGTGCTCTGTTGCCAGATGCTGACGAATAGCCGACAGTAAGTGAGACTTTGCTTGATTGTCAGTATTAGGATATTTTTCTTGGTCAAATAATTGCTGATAACGCTCAGATTTGGCTGTGAGGCTGGCATTAAATGCGCGTCCTTGTGCTTGGCTCTGCGCGCTATCAGCGGTACTAAAATCAATCATACTTTTTGATGCCGCAGGCGACGATACCGCTGGGCTTGATTGACAGCCCAAAAGGGCCAGAGACGTAGTGCCAACCAGCAAGGCGATAGACGTCAATTTACCTGCCTGATATACATGGTCGTTATTATTGATAGACGAATGATGACTCGTCATCTCAGAGTAGCACTGTCGATTATGATTATTAATATGATTTGATGACATAGTAATCTCTTTGTATAAATAGCCAGTCTATAATTAGTGTACATTAGTACCATTATTTATATCACAATGCGTTACAATTTAGTAATATTAGCGACTGTTTCTTAATAAAATATTTAGATTTTTTTATACAAAACAACTTTCTCACTACTGCTTTCTCGCCCAAGTAAAAAGGACTTTACAATGCCAACCTCGATATCAAAAAACAACATACGCACTGCTGACAATAATCCTCAAAGTAGAGCAAATATTAAAGCGGCTATTTTGTTAATCAGTAGCACATTTTTAGTATCACTATCTGCTCACGCGCTTGAGCCGACAACCAATCAATCAACTACTATCAACCAAACATCGATTAACACTAGCGCCATCAATCTCGCGATTATGGCTGATAATCCTACTGTAATATCTGAAACTCAGCGTGTGACAAGAGCCAAAACCACTGCCCTCACTTCCACGATTAACAATGCCAATACCGATCAAGCCATTTATTCTGAAGATGCGATTCATCACCCTGTTTGGGCAAAGAACGGCATGGTCGCCACCCAAGAAGCCCTCGCCTCTGATATTGGACTCAAGATTTTAAAAGACGGTGGTAATGCGGTTGATGCTGGCGTCGCCGTTGGCTTTGCCTTAGCAGTAACTTTGCCGCGCGCAGGCAACATTGGTGGTGGTGGATTTATGATGATTTATGATGCCAAGCAAGGCAAAACGGTGGCACTCGATTACCGTGAAAAAGCGCCGAGTAGCGCCTCGCGTGATATGTATCTCGATGAGGATGGCAATGCGGTCAGCGACTTGTCTCGTTATCACGGTCTAGCAGTTGGCGTACCGGGAACGGTCGCAGGATTACTTAAAGCGTTAGAAGATCATGGCACCATGAGCCGCGGACAAGTGATGGCACCTGCAATTGCCTTAGCTGAGAACGGTATAGAGGTGACTGCGGGTCTGTCTGAGTCACTCACAGCATTAAGCGATCGCATGCAAAAATGGCCAAGCACCAAAAAGATATTCTTTAAACCTGATGGCAGCGCCTATCAACCCGGTGAGCGTTTAAAACAGCCTGAATTGGCAAAATCGCTTAAGCTGATTGCCGCAAAAGGCGCCGATGGATTCTATAAAGGAGAAACCGCAAGTAAGTTGGTCAAAGCGGTCAATGAGGCTGGCGGTAGCATGAGCTTACAGGATTTAGCCAACTATGAAGCCATCGCTCGCGAGCCAGTCAAAGGCGATTATCGTGGTTATGAGATTGTCTCGATGCCACCGCCGTCTTCTGGTGGTATTCATATCGTGCAGATTTTAAATATCCTAGAAGGTTATCCACTAAAAGACTACGGTCAAAACAGCGCACAAACCATTCATTTAATGGCTGAAGCAATGCAGTTGGCTTATGCGGATCGCGCAGAGTATTTAGGTGATTCTGACTTTATCGATGTGCCTGCCAGCGGTTTAGCTTCTCAGGCTTATGCGGATAAACTACGCACCTTAATCAATCCAGACAAAGCCACACCAGCGTCTACTATCAAAGCCAACAACCCTCTACCCTATGAGAGTGATCAGACCACGCATTTCTCTGTTGTCGATAAAGAGGGCAATGCGATAGCCAATACTTATACGCTGAACTTTTCTTATGGCACAGGTCTTGTCGCTGAAGGTACGGGGATATTGCTCAATAATGAGATGGATGATTTTTCTGCCAAACCGGGTGTGCCTAATGGTTATGGCTTATTGGGCGGTGAAGCAAATGCCGTTGAAGGCAATAAGCGCCCATTATCTTCTATGAGTCCGACCCTTGTCTTTAAAGACAGTAAACCATATATCGTCACGGGTAGCCCTGGTGGTAGCCGCATCATTACCACTGTCACCCAAATAATCTCGAATGTCATCGATCATGATATGAATATTGCTGAGGCCACTCACGCACCGCGTATCCATGACCAATGGCTGCCTGATGAGATTCGGGTCGAAAAAGCACTGAATATTGATACGGTTAAAAAGCTTGAGTCAATGGGTCATACAGTCAGTCCAAAATCAGCCATGGGCTCAACGCAATCAATTATGTTGACTCCAAATGGTGTTTACGGTTCTTCTGATCCACGTATCGTTGATGCAGCGGTAGTTGGGTATTAATTTGATTTTTACTTGATATGTATAAATAAAAAACGCTCTCTATCATAATAAAGAGCGTTTTTTTAATAGATATGAAAAGTATTGAAAGATACCATCAATACAACTTGATCTTGTTGAAGAAGTCATTGTCTAATAACAATTTCGGTCTGGCATTAACCTCTTTTAGACCCACCTTATGTTGCATCATAAGCTCTATGAGATTCATTTGATCGATGAGTATCAGACTGTGCGAATCCGTAGCATTGGCATATTCCTGCGCAGGCTTGGTAAAGCTTGTCGTGGTAATAAACAAGCCATGATGATTGGTTTTTTGTGGTGGATAAGCCCCTATGAAGTTTCTCAAATCGCCATTAGATATATTATTACCGGCACTATATAATTTGGCTTGAATATAATAGTTATGCACCTCACCATCTGGGAAATCCTGAATAATCAGCCCATCAATGCCATTGTCATTCGAGCGCCCAGTATGACGCGAGGTCAAATTACTCTCAGGACTTTCAATCTCTAAAGATCGTTCAATCATTTTTAGGCAAAACCACTCAAACTGCAAAGGTGACAAGCTTTCAAGCTGTGCCATAATCATATCAGGCGTTACTTTGACAAAATCATTGCCCACAGTGGCATCTGCATAATTGTTCATAAACATAGACGTTCGGCGCTGAGTTTCTTCTATCAAATGATTAATAAGTGCATCGCCGTTTTTACCATAAGCCGCAATATTGACTTTTTGCAGATCAGCAAAGGCTTTATTATCAAAACGGGTCAAGTTAGCAATATAATCACTATTTGGAATGCCTTCGTTAATGTATTGAGTAAAATTGTTTCCTGCTAACCAAAAATAGACTTTGCCAAACGGGTCTAAACGTATGATGTTTTTAGGCGTTACTTTTTCATCAAAAGTAATAAAATTAGATCAACGATGTCATCATAGCAAGGTGAGCCATTATGACACTCATGGCGTATATCATAATTACTCATGTAATTGATTTCTTTATGACCATTGACAATTTGTGCTAACTTTTCAAACTCTCTATAAAATACCGTGCGACCAACGGTGTTCCGCGTACTCAAATTTTTTATGGTTTGTATACCCGCATTTAACATGTCACCAAATGCTGGCAGCTTCGTAATGTTACTCATAATATTATCGTCTTTGTTTGATTACATGAACATTATTGTGTGAAATAAGGCGTCAAATGGGCTTTGTTTCGCAATAACTTAAGGACAAATGTTTATGCTACCAACTATTGAGACAAAACACAGCAAAATTTCACCTTTATAAATAAGAAAAACAAATCCTCTCACTCAGATTAAACCCTTTGAATCAGTGGCTGTCTACGGCAAATAATGCTATTATTGACGACCCCATTTAAAACGTATCAACATGGCTATCGAGGTCTTATTTACCTTTGAACATCCATATAAATAACGGATAAACATCCTTTATTTTATCGATAGCTTATTGCTTTTGATCGTACTAGTAAGAGTCTTTTATGGCATTTGTACACCTTGGCATCCACAGCGAATATTCAATCACTGATTCTATCGTGCGTATCAAGCCGCTAGTGAAAGCTGCGGCGGCTGACCATCAGCGCGCGCTGGCATTGACCGATTTGTCCAATTTGTATGCCACAGTGAAGTTTTATCGTGCCTGCCTAGGTGCGGGTATCAAGCCCATTATCGGCAGTGAAGTCATCATGGAAAATGAAGACACTCGGCTCACCCTACTTGCGATGGACAACGAGGGCTATCAAAATATCACTCGTATCGTATCGCTTGGCTTTACCGAAGGGCGCGCCGACGATGCCAATCATGGTGTACCAGTGGTCAAGCGCAGTCATATTCTAGCGCATGCGGCAGGCGTGATTGTCTTGTTTACGGAAAAATCCGATGTCGGGCAGGCACTGGTCGGCTCAATGCCAGAAAAAGCCGATGAGCTGCTAATAGAATGGCAAGCGCAATTTGCTGATCGCTTATATTTTGCGATTAAGCGTACCAATCGCTCAGGTGAAGACGCCTTTATTAAAGCGGCTATTCACTCTGGTGCTAAGCATCATATTCCTATCATTGCTCACAATGACGTGCGTTTCCTAGAGCAGGATGATTTCGATGCTCACGAAGCGCGGGTTTGTATCGCAGGCTCCTACGTACTTGCCGACCAAAATCGCCCGCAAACTTATTCCGATGCGCAATATCTTAAAACCCAAGCGCAAATGCAGCAGCTATTTGCTGATATTCCGCAGGTTATCGACAATACTTTGCACTTAGCAAGCCGCTGTAATGTGACGTTGACGCTTGGTATCAATGTCCTGCCTGACTTTCCTGTGCCTGAAGGTGAGACGATTGAATCGTTTTTCCGTGCAGAATCAATCCGTGGGCTTAATAATCGACTAGATAAACTATTTCCCATCGAAAAACGTAGCGATAATTGGAGCGAGTTTCGCCAAAGATATGATGACCGCTTAGAGTATGAGCTAAAAGTTATTCTTTCAATGGGTTTTCCTGGTTACTTCCTCATCGTCATGGACTTTATCCGCTGGGCAAAAGCCAATGGCGTACCAGTCGGTCCTGGTCGTGGTTCTGGTGCAGGCTCGCTCGTTGCTTATTCGCTCAATATTACCGACCTCGACCCTATTCATTACGACTTATTATTTGAGCGCTTTTTGAATCCCGAGCGTGTGTCCATGCCCGATTTCGATATTGACTTCTGTATCGAAGGTCGCGACCGCGTTATTGATTATGTGGCGCAAACCTATGGTCGTGAAGCGGTCTCGCAAATCATTACCTTTGGTACGATGGCAGCAAAAGCGGTGGTACGTGATGTCGCGCGCGCGCAAAGTAAATCCTATTTCCTTGCCAGCAAAATGTCGAAACTGATACCTAAAACACCGGGGATTACCCTCAGTCAAGCGCTTGAACAAGAGCCGCAGCTCAAAGACTTAATCTCCAATCCTGACAACATGGATTACGAAGATGCCACTGAAGTGTGGGAGATGGCGATTAAGCTTGAAGGTATTTGCCGGAACGTGGGTAAACATGCTGGTGGTGTATTGATTGCGCCGCACAGAATCACAGATTTTAGCGCGATTTATTGTGATGATGAAGGTCACCGTGTCAGCCAGTTTGATAAAGATGATGTTGAAGCGGTTGGGCTAGTAAAATTTGACTTTTTGGGTCTACGTAACTTGACGGTGATTGATGCCGCTGTCAGAAATATCAATCTGCGCCGTGCCAAAGAAGGCAAAGATGCGTTGGTATTAGAAGACCTACCGTTAGATGATAAAAAAGCCTACAAGCTCTTGCAAGATGCCAAGACCACTGCCGTCTTTCAGCTAGAAAGTATGGGCATGAAAAAGTATCTGGCGAAATTGCAACCGACCAACATCGAAGATGTGATCGCCATGTGTGCGCTTTATCGCCCAGGCCCACTCGATGCGGGCATGGTAGAGATGTATATCGACCGCAAACATGGTCGTGAGGAAGTCATCTATGACCATCCCAATCTTGAGCCGATTTTAGAAAATACCAATGGCGTTATTGTCTATCAAGAACAAGTCATGCAAATCTCGCAGGTGATGGCGGGCTATAGCTTGGGCGGCGCGGATATGCTTCGCCGGGCGATGGGTAAAAAGAAACCTGAAGAAATGGCTAAGCAGCGCGATATCTTCATCACGGGTGCAACAGAGCAAGGTATTGATGAGGCGACGTCAGGTGGTGTGTTTGATTTGATGGAGAAGTTCGCCGGTTACGGTTTTAACCGCTCACATTCTGCCGCATATGGCGTGCTCGCTTATCAGACCGCATACCTAAAACAGTATTACCCTGCTGAATTTATGGCGGCGGTATTAACTTCCGATATGAATAACACAGATAACGTGGTGTTCTTTATCAATGACTGCCGTGAAAACTTTGATTTGACCGTGGTTAATCCATCGGTAAATCGCAGTGAATGGCATTTCGTTGCCGATACCCCAACCAATATCATTTATGGCTTGGGTGCGATTAAAGGCGTTGGTGAAGGCGCGGTCGAGTCTATCGTTGATGCACGCCGCCGTGAAGGACCGTTTAAAGACCTATATGATTTTTGTCGCCGCGTTGATATCAAAAAGGTTAATAAACGCACCCTTGAAGGGCTGATAAACGCGGGATGTTTTGATGACTTTGCAGCTACCCTGCGACCAGATTTACCAGCCGATGAAGCGTACGAGATTCGCGGCGCATTAATGAGTCAGCTGCCAAGTGCCGTACAAGCGGCTGAACAAGACCGTCAAAACCGCGAAATCGGCATGATGGATTTGTTTGGTGAAATGGATGGTGTCGTCGCCGCGCCGCCACTGGTCATGACGCCAGAGCTAATCTGGGGTGATAAACATCGTTTAAAAGCAGAAAAGAACACGTTAGGATTGTATTTGACGGGTCATCCAATCAATGAATACTTGGATGAGTTAAAACACTATACCTCAGGCACTCGTCTCGATAAACTGACTGACACGGGCTATAACGGTAGCTGTTATTTCGCCGGATTGATTATTGATATTGCCAACTTTGGTAATCGTAATGTCATTATCTTAGACGATGGTACATCAAGGTTGGAGGTCAGTTGCTATGCCGAGCGTTTCAATCGTGTCAAAGAACAGTTGAAAATTGATGAAGTCGTCATCATCAAAGGCAGCATTCGTGAGCGTGATGGGCGTTTATTTGCCCGTCTTGATAGTGCCATGAGCATGGTCGATGCGCGCCTAAGATGGATGAAAAAAATCAGTATCAAAATTCATGGCAGCGATATCAATCTGCTGACGCGACTGCAACCGTTACTCAAGTCTGCACAAGCCAGCATTATTCCAACACCAAAACTGTCTCATGACAACGAGCAAGACGAGCAAAGTGGCAGCTTTAATGGCAACAGTGGCTACGATGCTGCGATGGGCGGAAGTTTATATGATGAAAATGGCAATGATTTATTGGCACTAGAAAATAACATAAATCAAAATAGTGCTAATCAAAGTTATGCCAATAATGCTTTGAGCAATACCGATGCCTCCATTAATGATAATTGTCTGCCACTGGGACTGAGCATTTATGAGGAATTTGGCATCGCTAACGTAGGGCTATCTGAGCACTGGCGCATCTACCCCAACGATGACAACTTACAGCAATTAAAGAATATGGTTAGTGAAGACAATTTGCATTTCCATTATAGCTAGGGCGTATCCTCATTTTAAAAATGGTGATAAAAATGAGATAAATTGCCGTCAAACAAGGAAGATAGCGCCGTTAATATCGAGATATTGATAAGCTATTGACGATGTTTAACAAAATTTAGCCCATTTAGAGAGTAATTGATTGAATTGAGGACACGCCCTAATACCTGAAGAACATTGACGTATTTATTACAAACCCTTTACCGTTTTAACTTTTAGAATTGGACATAAAACCATGGATGAAACCCCAAATAAAAATATGGCTCACCAAGCTGAAGAAATCATTAATCATGAGCAATTTGAAGACATGCGTGATTTGTTAGAAGAAGACTTTGCTGATTTGATACAAGTGTATATCACTGATAGTCAGCAGCGAGTAAGTGCGCTGCGAGTCGCTCAGCAAGAAAATGACAATGCCAATGGTTTTGAGGTTGCTCATGCGTTAAAAGGGGCCAGCGCCAACTTGGGCACGACCCAATTAATGAACTTGAGCAGCCAGTTACAAGAGCGCTGCCGCGAGCGTCTTATCAGCGAGCAAGCGGCACTGATTGAAAATATCGCCGTCGCATTGCAACGCGCAGAACAAGAAATCAATCTAAGATTGGGGTTGTAATGAGTAATGATTCTACCCCTATATTAGCAGCATCTACTGTCCATCATACAGTGAGCGACTATTTGTCTTGTGTTCAAATCGTCATGGTTAATACCACTTTGCCTGCCAATATTGGCTCAGCAGCGCGCGCGATGCACACAATGGGTTTGTCTCGTTTGACGGTTGTCGATCCTAAGCTACCAATTGATGAAACCAGTGTGTCTCATGCAGCAGGTGGCAGCGAGCTGCTATCATCAGCCTTGATTGCACCTACTTTAGAATCTGCTATTGCGGATTGCCAGTTGGTATTTGCTGCCAGCAGTCGCAGTCGGCATTTGCCCCGCCCTGTCGTGACACCCACGCAAGCTGCTAAGATTATTTTTGATTTTATCGATAAACAGTCGGCGTCGAGCAAAGACGATAGCAACGCTAATACCCTATCGGCTGTTACTGCTAGTAAACCAAATATCGCTATCCTGTTTGGGCGTGAAGATCGTGGATTGACCAATGAAGAATTGGCTTATGCCGATTATCATATCCAAATCGATGCCAACCCTGCTTATCCTGTACTCAATGTCGCGTCAGCCGTGCAAGTAATCGCTAGCTTTATTTTTGCTTACGCGCAATCACACACTCAGACAGCGGATAGTGTAGATACTGCTTTGAGCACTACTACTCAGCCAATGCTCGATGTACATTTGCGTCAGCAATGGGATGAACCCGCCATTACCCAGCAGCAATTGCAACAGCTGACTCATCGCACCACTGAACTGATGGTTCAACGAGGTTTAGCCGATAGCGAAAACTTGAAGTCATTACCATCGCGGCTGTCACGACTGGGCTCACGCCTACAGCTTGATCAAAAAGAGTATCAGCTATTAAGCGCATTAATTGCCAAACTTGCAAAAGACTAAAGATTTTAATGTGCAAGGTTTCTGGCGTTGAGTTGCTATTGCATTAGCAGCCGTAGCATCTACAAATGCTATGATTTTAAAAATGATATGATTCAATAATAAAAAGGAATTGATGATGAATTGGAATGTTTATTTGTCTGGAGAAATACACAGCGACTGGCGACAAAAAATCATGCAAGGCGCGAAAGACAAAGGTTTAGATATTACCTTTACCTCCGCAGTGACTGAACATGAAGCCAGTGACGCCGCTGGTGACGTACTCGGTAAAGAAGATAATGGGTTCTGGCGCGACCATAAATCATCAAAAGTGAATGCGATTCGCACCAAAAACATGATTCAAAAGTGCGACATTGCTATCATTCGCTTTGGTGATAAATATAAGCAGTGGAACGCTGCATTCGATGCTGGCTACTGCGCGGCTTTAGGCAAGCCGTACATTACCCTTCATGCTGAAGATATTATCCATCCGCTAAAAGAAGTCGATGCGGCGGCAATGGCATGGGCGCAAACGCCAGAGCAAGTTGTTGAACTGCTAAAATATGTTGTCAGTGATAGCTAAATCATAAATAATTGCCTGTAGATAAATTGTCAATGACTGGCATTTTATCTGTCAGTCGTCTGTTTTTATTTATCGCTCATCGCTATATTTTGTGCTGCAAAGCTGCTATAACTAAATAGATTGTAATCAAAAATATGATAGGACAATTTATGTCATTGCCAACTGCCTTATTCAAATCACTTTCACGCATCAAAAAAGACCTAACAGAAGATATCGATGCGGTATTTAACCGTGATCCAGCAGCACGTAATAGTCTGGAAGTCATCCTGACCTACCCTGGTATTCATGCACTTATTTTGCATCGCGGTGCACATTGTCTGTGGCAAAACGAGCAAAAACTGGCGGCGCGCGTTATCTCATATGGATCACGTATCATCACAGGTATTGAGATACACCCTGCTGCCAAAATCGGTCGACGGTTTTTTATTGACCATGGTATGGGTATCGTCATTGGCGAAACGGCAGAGATTGGCAATGATGTGACGCTTTATCACGGGGTCACGCTTGGCGGCGTCTCTTGGAATAATGGCAAACGTCATCCTACTTTAGAAGACGGTGTTATTGTCGGTGCCGGTGCCAAAGTATTGGGGCCATTTACTGTCGGCAAAGGCGCCAAAATTGGCTCAAATGCCGTCGTAGTAAAGGCAGTACCAGCAGGTGCGACTATGGTCGGCAGCGCAGCTCGGATGATATCAGACCATCATGATGAAAAGGGCAATCCAATTGTCAAAAAAATCGATGATGCCAAGCAACAAGAAAAAGTGGCGCAAGCTGCTTCTACAGATAATGGCATAGATAAAAAGGCAGTAGATAAAAAATCAATAGATGAAAAAGCCAACAACCGCTCAGCACGCGAAACTGCTTTTCAAGCTTATGGTATCGATCCAACCTCACAAGATCCTGTGGCTGAAGCGTTTGCTAAAATGCTCGAACATATTCAGCAATCAGAAAATCGCCTCGATCAATTACAAGCAGCGATGTGCAAAATCGATCCTGACTTTTGTAAAAAAGAATATGACAAACTATGCTTAGAGGATATCGATGTGATTGGCCGTGCCGATATAGATGAGATAGGCGCTGAGCAGAAGTAATCTTCTAGCTGTCGTCGATACTGAATGAAAAGAGGCTAAACAGCCTCTTTTTCTATTTTAACCAATTGATAAATAACGCTTTACTGACTAGCTATTTAACAGACAATATTTATAAAAAAGATGAGTCAGGCTGCGTCAAAAATGCTATTTCTTCGCTACTTGAAACCCGTCCTAAAATGTCATTACGATGCGGATAACGACCAAAACGATCGATAATCACTTTATGTCTAAGCTCAGCATCCACGGTATCTGCATTGGTATATTGCTTAAATAGCTTCTCTGCTTGCTGATGAATCAGTTTTGATTCGCTGTGCATATAAGGCATCAATAAAAACTTACGTTCATCCATCGTTTCAAGCGCCTCTAATGCACCGGCAGCAACCGCTTCTTGCGCGAGCGCGAGACTCATCGCATCTTGGGCAAAAGCCGCCGGCGTATCACGGTAAATATTGCGTGAAAATTGATCCAATATAATAATTTCTGCTAAACGCCCTTTTATGATGCTTCGCCATGTATAAAACTCTGCATCCTTCGCTTGCTCAAGTATATCGCTGTATCGCTCTATTAGTAATTTATCAAACGCTATGTCTTTCTCAAAAAACTTCTCACTACCCACCTCGTTAAAACAGAAATTTAATATGTCGTTATACATCATTTCCTCACTACATTATTTAAAACAGTCAGCCAAAAGCATTATTCAAAGCTATCTTTTAAAAACGTAAAGTATTCACTTTTGGTTTCATATTCACTAAGGAGTATTTAGCGATTCTGTCCTATACTCTCTCATTATTCATAACTAAAAAAACAGGAAAACTCATGGCGCGTTTACAAGACAAAGTGATTATTATCACAGGTGCCGCCCAAGGCATGGGCGAAACGCATGCGCGTCTGTGTATGCAAGAAGGCGCTAAGGTAGTCTTGACCGATATTAATTCTGATAAAGGCGACGCATTAGCAAAAGAGCTTGGCGATAGCGCTCTATTTATTAAGCATGACGTCACTAGTGAAGAAGATTGGACGCAAGTTGTTACAGCCACCCAAGATAAATTTGGCAAAATTGATGTCTTGGTAAATAATGCAGGTATTACCACTCACAAATCTATTTTAGATACTTCAGTAGAAGCATATCGCAAGATTCTAGAGATTAACCAAGTATCGGTCTTTTTAGGCATGAAAGCAGTCATTCCAACGATGAAAGCCGCCAAACAAGGTTCTATCATCAATATCTCATCAATTAATGGCTTGGTTGGCGGCGCTATCGGTTATACCGATTCTAAGTTTGCGGTACGCGGTATGACCAAAGCGGCAGCATTAGAGTGTGCCCCTCATGGCATTCGCGTGAACTCCATTCATTCAGGTGTCATTGCCACACCGATGATTATGCAAGGTGATACCAAAGATGCGGTTGAAGCATTTGCCAAAACTATTCCGATGAGACGTGTGGCGCAGCCAGAAGAAGTCAGCGGCATGGTGCTACTTTTAGCGTCAGATGACTCAAGCTACTCGACGGGTTCAGAGTTTGTCGTTGATGGTGGTTTGACGGCACAGTAGGCGTAATAGTTAAACTTTTTAAATGTGATATAGGCTGGGCATTTTGCTCAGCTTTTATTTTGAGAGGTTTTAAGAAAAACACTAAGGCGTGTCCTCAATAACTTTTATTTATTTAGAATAGCATCTGGGCTGCTTCATGTGACCTTTTAAAAATGACCTTCAATCAACTCCTCTACCCCTGCTCTTTCATGCGCTTTGAATGGGTAACGGTCTGCCATTACAATCCAATTAGACTCTTTAAAGTCCTTATTTTTGCTTAGGCTATTTTCATCAGAAACAACTTCTATTAATAGCGTTTCTATCAATAGAATATCGATATCCATCGTAACTTTTTTTATTGGCATTTGAGTTTCTGTTAGACGCTGCCTATGACAGTCACCTTCAAGATCTTTAAAAACCTGCTGTAACTGTTGCAGTGTCATGGGCTCTACTAAGCGCAAATAAACGCACTGATTGGTATAATCGGGCTTTGGTTGCGCTTCGGTCGATGTAAAGTCAGGATTTTCAAACGCAGTAGATAAATGTATCTCCCCTAGCACCGCTAGATCTTTTCGGACAAGCAGCAGATAATGTTCAGCTTGATAATTACTGCCTAAAGCCAATAATACTGCCGTCACAGACTGCGTTTGCAACTGTTCAGGCGTCTGCTTTTTTAGCGTTTCAAGACTCAAATCAGCCAAATTTTTATGCATATTATGCATCATCGTCCTTGCTTACAACTGGCTTATTTTCAATGACCGTTGCATAACGCGTGATCTGTACCCCAACCGCACCCGCCTGCTTTATAGCAGTAGGCTTAGCAATGCTTAAAGTGATTTTATGACAGCTATATTTGGTAAGCAACTTATCAGCGATTTGCCCCGCTAAATGCTCTAGCAACTGCGCTTTAATCGCTTGGCACCACGCGCTCACATCATCGCAAACCGCTTTATAATTCAGCGCATCATTGACATCATCTGAGATAGCCGCACGGCTGATATCTGTTTCAAGTGCTATATCAATCAGCAGCGGCTGCGTGATTGCGCGCTCCCACGCGTAAACACCGATGACGGCTTCCACTGTCAAGCCTTTAACGAATACCACATCAGATTCGGTATGAAACATGCTCTCATCCTTGTTTGCTAAATTTTAATTAGATTTTGAACTCAGGTTTTTCAATTGGTTTTCTGCAATGCCTCTTCACGCAAACGCGCGGCTTTTAGCGCTTTACTAGGGCGATGACGCCATAAGTCAATGCTGAATAATAACAGACCAAACCAAATCAGACCAAACACTGCTAGACGCTGTAAATCAAATGGCTCGTTATAATAGAACACCGCTAAAAAGAAAATAAAGGTCGGCGTCAGATAATTCATAAAACTTAAAATGCTATAAGCAACGAGCTTGGTAGATTTATTGAACAATAACAGCGGTATCAAGGTAATCGGCCCTGCAATCATTAGTAGCCAAATATTCGGACTAAACCAAAAACTCAATTGACTACTGACCACATCTGCTTGCCAGAACCACCATAAGCAAATCGGCACCAACATCGTTGTTTCGACAAACATAGCATCGACAGCTGTCAAAGGCGTCTGCCGTTGAATGGTGCCATAAGTACTAAAACTAAAGGCTAAAATCAGTGATATCCATGGCAAGCTACCAATCATAACTACTTGAATGACCACGGATAATAAGGCGAAACCGATGGCAACCCATTGCAGCGTACGTAAGCGCTCTTTGAATAAAATCATCGATAGCGCAACGCCCACCAATGGTCCGATAAAATACCCCAAACTGGCTTCGAGAATGCGGTCGTGATTGACGGCCCATACATAAGTGAGCCAGTTGGTGGCAATAATCAAACCCGATATAAATGAGAACGCGATCCATCTCGGATTTTTCTTTAAGGTATCAATCCACTGCCAGCGCTTGGTGACTACCAACACGATAAGCAAGCAAGCAAACGTCCAAATAATACGGTGACCGATAATTTCGGTCGCATCGTAGGCGGCCAATTGTTTAAAATATAATGGAAACCCACCCCAGATAAAAAAGGCAATGAGGGCGGTGATGATGCCACGTCTGGTTGTTTTAATGGGCGTAACTGGTTTTTTGATGACGTTTTGGGTGGTCATAGTACAGTACAACTTTTTAGAGCAAAGCGCACTCTTGCCCCATATTAATTTTTATATCAATTCAATGGCAAAAGCGCAGGGTTACTACAGATAGGATACAAGTTAAAAAGCAATGCGCTCATGCCAATATAGGCATCAACACATTGCTAACGATAACAACTTTAAAAACAACATTTACATCAAGGCTAATGAGCAACTTTTTAGACTTTATGGAATGCTGTAGCCAGCATTTTACAAGTCAGTACTTTAAAGCTCAACCTTGCAAAAGCCAATAATACTATTCAGCAAGTCAATAGAGTTTGTGGTATTAAACCGCAGCATTATCAACTTTAATAGACATTCCAATGTGATTGGCAAGCTCTGCAAATCCTGGGAAACTGGTATTAACGGTTTCAACACCTTCAATAGTAATTTTCTTAGATGCACGTAAGCTGGCAATGGCAAAACTCATGGCAATGCGATGATCATGGTGCGAGGTAATATGACCGCCACCAAAGACAGGCTGGCTATTATTGACGTTGCTATTTTGACTCTCAATACCTTCGCCTTCAATGCCCTTACCTTCAATAATTAGCCCATCTTCCGTCACTGTACAACCAATACCCAGTGTTTGTAATCCTTCTGCCATGACTGCAATACGATCAGACTCTTTTACGCGCAGCTCTTTGGCACCAGTCAACACCGTACGACCTTGCGCACAGCTGGCAGCAATGAACAATACTGGGAATTCATCAATCGCTAATGGCACTAAATGCTCTGGGATTTCAATACCTTTTAGGCTTGAGCTACGAATAGTGATATCAGCGACTGGTTCTCCGCCGACATGTGTCTCATTACTTAGGCTAATATCTGCTTGCATTAATTTTAAGATATCGATAATGCCCGTGCGTGTCGGATTAATACCTACTTGCGTCAAAGTCAGCTCACTATTTTGGCTGATCGCAGCAGCGACCATAAAAAATGCCGCAGATGAGATGTCAGCAGGGACCGCGATATCACCACCTGTGAGTTGCCCGCCACCTGCCACACTGATACGGTTGCCATCGACCGTTACTGGATAACCAAAAGCTGAAAGCATACGCTCGGTATGGTCACGACTGACTTCCGGTTGGGTAACGGTTGTGGTGCCTTCTGCCCAAAGTCCAGCCAACAATAAGCAAGATTTAATCTGCGCAGAAGCCACAGGCATCTCATAATCGATACCTTGTAATGGCTTACCGATTGTCGCTCGACCAGTGATACTAAGTGGCGCCGTACCACTATGACCCGTACTTTGAATGACTGCACCCATCTTGCGTAAAGGTGCGGCCACACGCTCCATTGGGCGCTTGTTTAGGCTGGTATCACCTGTCAACACGCTGTCAAATGATTGCGCCGCTAAAATACCAGCCAGCAGGCGCATGCTAGTACCTGAGTTGCCCATATACAATGGTGTTTTACTCGGTTTCAGACCGTTCATACCCACGCCATGAATGGTCAATTTTCCGTTATCAGGCCCTTCAATGGTCACGCCCATATCACGGAAGGCTTGCAAGGTGGCAAGCGCATCTTCTCCTTCCAAAAACCCAGTGACATTGGTCACGCCTGTCGCAAGGCTGCCCAGCATAATGCTGCGATGCGAGATAGACTTGTCACCAGGAATGGCAATAGTGCCCAATACAGTATTGCTAGGAGTAATATTATAAGAAGCTGACATGGCAGAAGTATCCGTATAAGGGGTGCTGGCTAACATATGGCCAAAATGTCGCCGTGCGGCTTGCGCTCGGCCCAAAAGTCCCATCAGGGCGGTTGAATCTTTATCAATGATAAGCTGGCGCATGGTCTGTAGATAGACACCATACTCATCAAGGGCGCTCACAATCGCGCTTTCGTTGGCAAAAAATATATCATGCCACATTTTAGGGTCACTGGCAGCGATACGGCTAAAGTCACGAAAGCCGCCCGCTGCATAGCGAAACATATCTAAATTGTCATCATGACTTGCCAATTGCTCGACCAAATTAAAGGCAAGCAAATGTGGCAAATGACTGGTATGCGCCAGTATGCGATCATGGTGTTCGGCGTCCATTGACATGACATTTGCACCCACTGATTCCCATAACTGCCGCAGCTTGGTAATTGCTACATTGCTTGTAGTAGGTAGCTCACAAATAATCACGCTATGATTAACAAACAATGTCGCACGTCTGGCATGATATCCTGAATTCTCTGCACCCGCAATTGGATGTGCAGGCACCAATCCTGTCGGTAGCGAGCCGAACACCGCTTGAGCCGCATCAATGATATTGACCTTGGTGCTACAAACATCAGTAATGATGCAGTCGCGAGCAAGCTGTCCGTTATCCATCGCTGCTTTGATATCGATAAATACGGTTTGCACCGCTTGTACTGGTACGGCGATAACAATCAAATCACTACCAAACACTACTTCGCTTAAAACAGCACTACCAGCGTCTAATAAGCCGTGCTGAATGGCTTCGTCGATGCTTGGTGTATGTCTATCAACCGCCACCAAGCGCTCACTCAAACCATTATCTTTAATGGCTTGGGCAAGGCTCGCACCGATAAGCCCTAGACCAATCACACAAATCTGTTTAAACAAAGGCGGCTGAGTATTAATAGACTGCATATTATTGTTTTGATTACTTATGTTTTGGTTGATTACATTTTTTTGCTGGCGACTCACGGCTTTTCTCGTTAAACAAACTAGCGTCAGAATGACTAAAACAAGCCGACGCTAGTGTCATAAAAATGATTAATAAATTATTTACTTATCCAAGACGACCTAACATACTTATTATCAATTATCAGTCAAGATTGAGCGCAGTGTATCAATCAGGCGCATATTTTCTTCTGCCACCCCTACTGTGATACGCAGCCAATGCGGTAAGCCATAGCTCTCTAATGGACGGACGATAACACCCTGCTCTAGCAATGCTTGATGAATAGAAGCAGCGGTGATGTCTTCCATCTCAACGGCTATTTCTACCATAATAAAGTTGGCATGCGACTTAATAAACCCCAAGCCTAATGCGTCAAACTGCTTTTCTAACCAGCGCATTTGCTCATCATTCATCAGACGAGTTTTTTCAATAAAGTCTGAGTCAGCAAGTGCAGCCGCCGCCGCAGCTAAAGCCACTCTACTCACGTTAAATGGTTGACGGATTCGGTTGAGTAAGTCCGCGACAGCCACTGAGCTAAGCGCATAACCGACACGTAAACCCGCCAGTCCATAAGCTTTGGAAAAAGTGCGCACGATGACGACATTATCAAATTCATCTAACAACGCCCTATTATTACTTTCAGGGCTATATTCGATATACGCTTCATCTAATACCACCAATACCGAGCTTGGTATACTAGCCATAAATGCTCGTAACTCTTGAGGCTCAAGCTGCGTGCCAGTTGGATTATTAGGATTGGCGATAAAGACTATTTTAGTATTGGGGTTGTCTTGAACCGCTTGACTCATTGCTTTTAGATCATGCCCAAAGCGATGGGCAGGCACTTCTATACCTGTGGCCCCTTGTATTTTAGCCAACATCGCATAAACGATAAAGGCATATTGACTGTAAACGATAGCATCGTTAGCACCAGCAAAACTACGCGCTAAAATATCAAGCAAATCGTCAGAGCCATTACCCAAAGTAATCTGCTCGACACTGACATCATTGAAGTCAGCCAGTGCTTGTTTTAGATAGTAACCGTTGCCATCAGGATAACGTGCCAACTGACCCAATTGCTCAGTAATCGCTAGCGTGACGTGCGGTGAGCAGCCTCTTGGGTTTTCATTACTGGCAAGTTTTACCACATCTGAGACGCCATACTCACGCGTTAACTCTTCAATCGGCTTGCCCGTTTGATAAGGCACCAGCTCTAAAATACTATCGTAGGCAGGTACAAGCGGTGATAAATTTGACTCTACTGAATGAGATAACGGCATGATTTATCCTTAGATATGATTTTGGCAAGTGATGTGACCCATTCGGCGTTATATCGTTGGTTCAATTTCAAAGCGAGTCAAGGGTAACCAAGGCAACCGAGTGAAGATGATTATGTGATACTTCACACGAGGTAAACGCCATGACTCTTTTACAGTAGAAGGACTATAGCACTGCTTTTGGATAAGAACCTAGAACACGCACATCTTTTACCAACGGACGGATATCAGCGATAGCAGCGCTGACGTTTGGCTCGTCAATATGACCATTCATGTCGATGAAAAACACGTATGCCCACTTATTCGGACGCTCAGGACGGGTTTCGATACTGGTCATCGACACGCCATGATAAGACAAAGGCTTCAAAATCTCGATCAATGCACCCGCTTTGTCATGTGCTGATACGACGATAGACGTTTTATCCTGACCTGATGGCGCAATCGCTTCGTGACCGATGATAAGGAATCGCGTGGTATTGCTCGGGTTGTCTTCGATATTTGAATATAGCTTATGCAAGCCATATTCTGCAGCAGCCACATCACCGGCGATTGCCGCTGAATGCCATTCATTTTTCAAGCGGCGGGCAGCTTCGCCGTTGCTCGATACCGCCACGCGCTCGACATTCGGGTAATTGACATCGAGCCAATGACGACACTGCGCTAGTGACTGCTGATGCGAGTAAATACGGCTTAAACCATCAAGTTTGGTATGCTCAGCGACCAAGAAATTCTGATGAATCGGCAGCTCAACCTCTCCAATTATCTTTAAGGTAGAAGACAAAAAGCCATCTAACGTATGGTTGACCACACCCTCAGACGAGTTTTCGACTGGCACCACACCATACATCGCTGTGCCTGCTTCAACTTCACGGAATACATCAGTAATGGTGGTCATTGGTACGGTATCAGCGGCTTTACCGAAATGCTTGAGCGCAGCAGCATGAGTAAAAGTACCTACTGGTCCCAAGAAAGCAATGCGCTGCGGTGCCTCTAAGTCAAGGCAGACCGACATGATTTCACGGAACAACCGCGCCATTTTGTCATCAGCGATCGGACCTGTGTTGCGTTCCATCACCGCTTTTAGCACTTGCGCTTCACGCTCAGGGCGATAAAAAATAGGATTACTATTGTCGGCAGTCGGGTTATTGACAATGTGCTGTTTCTTTACTGCGGCCACTTGCTGAGCCAACTTGGCACGGTTATTAATCAATGTCTGGATTTCGCAGTCTACTGTATCAATACTTTGGCGAATATCGTCCAAAAACGCTTTTTCAGTTGCAGTATCGTTAGCCCCTGCGATGGCTTGATTTAGCTTATCCATATTTTGCTCTGATGACTGCTCACTCATTACCGCCTATCCTTTTTCTAAAATTATTACTGAGTTTTTTTACTATTAGGCACTGCTTTTTTAACTTTGAAGGCTTCAAGTATTTCTAATTATCGACAACCAATCATCTCATTACTGAATCAGCACTCAATGACGGTCAAAGGTGTCAAGCATACTAGCAATGATATTCGATAGAAATCACACTAAATAGCAGGCAGCCTCTCAAAAGCACCCTGCACGGCGAGCGCTATCGTCTACTATTGCCGTATGTTAGTCACACACACCAGCATGCAAATGTAGCAGCCAGATCGCTGACCCGCTCTACTATAACAAAAACTATCGACAGTGCCCATGTGTAAATGCGCGTAAATTCGTCAATATTGGCAAACAGAGGCAATATGGCAGCGATGCACGGCAAAACTATGAAGGAACATCCACTCAAAACTATGTTACAGTCTAAAACTGATAGCAAATAGCACTATAAAGTAGAAAATTACCACGTAACTGAACACAATCTGTTTTTGATCAAAAAGGATATCTGATGAGCGCATTACAACAGCTTCGTACCATGACCACCATTGTCGCTGATACTGGTGACCTTGCCGCCATTGCGCGCTTAAAACCTATCGATGCGACCACCAATCCAAGCCTCATTACCAAAGCACTCCTCCATCCTGACAACCAAGGCATGCTGTCAGAAACCATGAGTCGTCATAATGGCAATATAGATGCAGTGATTGACGCGCTGACCATTCAGGTTGGCTGTGATATTTTAGAGCTTATTCAAGGCCGCGTCTCTACCGAAGTGGATGCTCGTTTGTCTTATGACACTCAGGCGACGATTGATAAAGCCTTAGTATTTATGGAAGCTTACCAAAAAGCAGGGGTTAACTCAGAGCGCGTATTAATTAAAATGGCCGCGACATGGCAAGGGATTGAGGCAGCACGCTATCTTGAAACCCAAAATATTCACTGCAATTTAACGTTGTTATTTGGACAGCATCAAGCAATTGCCTGTGCCGATGCAGGTGTGACATTGATATCGCCTTTCGTTGGTCGTATTTTAGACTGGCAAAAACGCCAACAAAATCGTCAAAACGTGCCCGCTTCTGATGATATGGGCGTGCAGTCTGTAAAGCGCATTTATCAATACTACAAGCAGCATAACTATAATACGCAAGTGATGGGCGCAAGCTTTCGCTCGACTGAACAGATATTGGCGCTAGCAGGGTGTGATCTATTGACCATTGCGCCTGACCTTATCGACGCGCTGGCAGCGATGGATATTGAGGTGATACAGCAACTGTCACCTAGCATGTCATTAGATGTGGCTGACATGAAACGCGTGAGTCTAACGCGAGAGGAATATAGTAGCGCCTATCAGCAAGACACGGTTACACAAGATTTATTACCAAAAGGTATCGATGGCTTTATTGGTGCTCGTGATGAGCTTGCTCAGATTTTAGCAGCGATGCGTCATTGATATGAGCGTCGAGTGTTATAAACGGTGATGAGTATGATCAACACTTTACAAACCTCAGTCGCAGGTTATAAAAGAAATTTGCCTGCTAATAGTAAGTTGGCTATCATGGCTCACTTCTCACAACAAGAAGCAAGGCTTGATTATGAAACGGCTATCAGTGTTATTAGTGGGTGGTGTTCTAGCAGTCAGCACGCATGCAGTGAACTGGTCAAAAATATCAGAAAGTCCTACTGGATCAATTTTTAGCTTAGACTTAGACTCTATTGAAAGCTCCGACATCAATATCATAGACGAAAAAAATGTCGAAAACATCACCGTATCTATTCGTAGAACGTACCCTGCACAAAAAGATGAAACAAAAGTAGATAAGGAAGGTAAAGAAAAAGTGATTCATCATAGCGATCAGCAATTGCTCATCTCTTGCAAAGACGCCAGTTACTATAGACGCGCTTACGTTAACTATGATGCCAATAACAAGGTATTAGAATCTTGGCAATCAGAAAAACCCATATTAACCACCAAAGATTTTAAGATAACCAAGCCAAAAACGATTAGTCGTATGCTAATAGAACAGGCGTGTAAAACTTACCTTACCAGCAAGACAAGTAACGTACGTTAAAACAAAGCAAATACAGGCAATTAAAAAAGCGCGCTAAACTCATTCAGCGCGCTTTTTTGATTGCTTCATTTCACACTATTCACTAAGCGTTGCCAGTTTTAAGCCTTTAAAACCGTATAGACAGGCACTGGAAATTCGCCATGCAAATCAACCAAATCTAGCAATACTAACGCCCCCACTACAGTATGATCTGCCGATTTACACAACTCATAAGCGGTGGTTAAAGTGCCGCCTGTGGCTAAAATATCATCGACCAATAGCACACGCTCAGGCGGTAGATTGTTTTGCATCTCAAGCGTGTCTTTACCATATTCTAGAGCATACGCTTTATTGGCAACGGGCGGTGGCAGCTTACCGGGTTTACGTAGCAAAATCATCCCTTTTCCCAATCGACCTGCAAGCAAACTTGCAAAGACAAAACCACGCGCTTCAACTGCACCTAGACAATCTACCTCATCCATCACCCCTTCAGGCAGTGCGGCGAGCAATGCATCTATCACCTCATTAATATGACTGCGCAGTAACGGCGTAATATCATAAAAATCAATACCCACTTTCGGGAAGTCTGGTACTGTGCGAATCACTTGCCAGAAGGGATGATCCGTATTGAGCTTATTAGACGACTCATTTTCGACATTTTTAGATGTAGCGGCAGCATTAATGCTCATGGTAACCCTTAGCGTATATGACTTAGATAATGTAATTTAGATAATAATATATCAACGATAAATGATGGCTAATACTGTGAATTTAGCGGCGCTTATTATAACATAATTGATAGAAATATCGCAGTTGAGCACATAAGCGTACAGGTGCTTACTGACAGACAGAAGGTCTAAACCCCTTGATAAAAACCAATCAATCTCAATATACAAGTGTAAACTTAACGACGAAAATCACGGTTATATGCTAAACTATGTGCGCTTTTACAGTCTCATTTAACGGCTGTGATTGTAAATATGAACGTCAAAAACACCCTGTAACACGGATTATAAACACTGATAATGCTCGATAGGACTATTTATGAAACGTTATGAATGTATCGTCTGCGGCTGGATATATGATGAAGCACTCGGCTGTCCCGAAGAAGGGATTGCCCCAGGCACCAAATGGGATGATATCCCTGATGATTGGACCTGCCCAGAGTGCGGTGTGGGCAAGCTTGATTTTGAGATGCTTGAGCTGTAATAGACGACCCTCTAATTAGGACACTTCATGACAACATCGAATGACATCAAACCATCGGTAACCCTACCAGAAGACTTAGGTGGCTACCCTACTCCTGAGTGGCAAAAGTTTGGCGCGCACCAATGGCGAGACTCTGACCTTAGCAAGCATCTGTATCAATCAATGATTGATATCGGCGATGGCATTGAGCTGTGTGTTGAGGCAGGTGGCAATCCTAATAATCCACCACTGCTCATGATTATGGGACTTGGCTCACAGATGATATTTTGGCCAGATAATTTTATCAAGCGCCTTATTGATGCCGGGTTTTTTGTCATTCGTTTTGATAATCGTGATATTGGTCTGTCTTCTAAAGTGCAGATTGATGGACTACCGCGTATCAGTCAGTTAAAAATGATGATGCGCCTGCAAACCGGGTTGTCCAATAAAGGTACGCAAGTTGCTTATAATTTAACGGATATGGCAGAAGATACTGTTCGTTTGATTAAGGCATTGCAGTTGGGCAAAACCCATCTGATTGGCGCTTCGATGGGCGGCATGATTGCGCAAATCGTAGCGGCACGTTATCCAAGTTTAGTGCAGCGTATGGCGTTGATGTTTACCACGACCAACCGTGCATTTTTAAAACCACCAAAACCTAAGCAGCTATATACCCTGATCAACCGCCCTGAAAGTCATTCTGAGCGCGATATCGTGCGCCATAGCGTGTGGTTTATGAAGACAGTCGGTACGCCTGGGCATGTCAACGTACGGATGGTGCGTGAAATTGCCAAATTGCGTTATCAGCGCAACTTTCATCCGCTCGGCACGGTACAACAGCTCAATGCTATCTTAGCGTCAGGCTCTATCAGCCGGTTTAGCAAGCAAGTCAAAGCACCGACTATCGTACTGCATGGTAGCGCAGATGGACTACTGCCCGCCTCACAAGGTCGTGTGGTTGCCAAGACCATTCCGAATGCCAAGTTTCATTTAATCGAAGGTATGGCGCATGATATTCCTGAATACTATCAACCTTATATGGTTGATTTAATCAGCAATCATTTATTAGACGAATAGTTTTAGTTGTCACACAATTCATAAAAAAGAGCGTAAATCCTACTACTGACTCATAGGATTTACGCTCTTTTTTATGCTGGCTATTTTATGTAGGTCTTTAGGTTTTTAGATTTGGACGCGCCGCTTAATCACAGCCCACTCCTGTACCCTCTTTATCGATACACATTTTATTGCCGTTTTTTAGATTGCCAATCCACGCTTTACCACCAGTAAAGGTAAAGGCGGGTTTGCCTTGATAAAGATCACCAGCCGACACACCGCTATTGGCAAAGCGAAAAGGAATCACCAACTCGCCACCAAGATTAACAAAGCCCCAGTTTTCATCGATGCGCACGCCAGCCAAGCCTTCGGCAAAGGGACGCACCTCGTCAAAAGAATAGGTAATCATGGTCACATTATTGTCATCGATAAATCCCCATTTGCCATCTTGCTGACGCGGTTGTAGCATCGTAAAGCGATTGGGAAGTGTCTGGTTGGATGAGGATGCATTGCCATTAGCGCTGGCAGGTGCTCGTGGCGTCGTGGATTGCTCGTTGTTACTACCATTTGGGTCACTGGTCGTTTTACCATTTTCATCAATCCAACTGATCGCTTGATTTTTACGTACACGGGCGACACCATTTTGGTAATCATCAATGTCACTAATCGCGGATGAAAACGGCACGATGGTTTTGTTACTAGTAGTAATGACCCCATATTTACCATCCTGCTTTACCACGATACGCCCGTTAGAGACGGGACGCGCCCAACCCTGTCCTTCTTTAAGCACATCATACATCGCAGGTACTACTTCACGACCTTGCATATTAAGATAACCGACATGACCATTGCGCAATACAGGCAGTAAACCTGCCGATATCTTACTGGCATCGACTTTTTGATAACGTGATAAATCAACGACGCTTTTGCCCTTACTATTAATCAGAGCAACTGGCGCGCCGAAATCTTTTGTCGCCAAAAAATAGCCGCTATTTGCCGTACAAGCCACGTTTTTATAATAACTTTTTGGAATTTTGCAACTGGCCGCTTGTACGCTTGGCGCCATAAATAGCGTACTAGCAAAGATGGCTATAGCAAAACCAGATGTCGATAGTCGTTGTTGTAGGGATAATGAACGTCGCAACATAGATGAACCTAGGCTAATGGTATTGAAGTACTTGAGGTAAAGACTAATAAGAAACTATCCTGTTTTATTATGCCACTACAGAGATTATAAACCACTAGATTAACAAATAGTGATAACCACGCCAACATCGTTCCTGTAAGGATGTCTCCACCATATATTCGTATTGTTATAGAGATTTTCTTATATGAGTGAAGCTTAAGGTCATCATTGATTTTATACCTAGCATATACAGAGATAAAACCTAATATCTTGATAATAAATCAAACAATAAGCATAAATGATGGTTTGACCATTTCATTTTAGCGTCAAAACCTAGACAATACGGCTTGTATTAGCGTCAGTATTCATTGGCGTCATCGTTGATACAGTAAGATAAAATAATAATATGGATATAAGGACATTATATGGCGATTGCTTCTTCACGCTCTGCCTCTACTGGGTTGGTCATTGGTTGTATTATCTTTGGTCTAGGTAGTTTGATTGTCGCTCACGTTGATATTGGCGGTTGGGCAATGGCATTTTGGCGCTTGGCTATTTCAGGTGTCGTATTCGCTGTATTGGCCAAAATCATGGGACAGCGTCTACCCCGCTCAAGGCGCGCTATTTTTTATGGTTTATTATCAGGTGTCTTTTTAGGCTTAGATCTGGCGCTCTGGCACGAGAGTATTTATGCAGTCGGCCCTGGCATCTCAACTTTACTGAATAGCCTACAGATTTTCTTTTTAGCCGCCATTGGGTTCTTATATTTTAATGAACGCCAATCTATATTGCAGCTCATCAGTTTGTTTTTAGCCATGTTTGGTGTGGCCATGATAGGCAGTCCTGAGTTTGCGCATAACAGCGCCGCCACTTGGGGGTTCATCACTGGTATCGTTTCAGGGGCAATGCTAGCGGCATCGATGACCTTTATCCGTAAGACCCATGATACTGAACCCACACCCATATTTATGCTGATGCAGCTGATTAGTATCGGTGGTGTATTGGCGATGATTGTTCCCATGTTTGTGTTTGATATGGGTCATATTTTGCCAAACACTTGGTCTGAGATTGGCTGGGTGCTCATCTACGGTACAGTGATGCAGTGCTTGGCATGGGGTTTAATTGCTTACTCCATTCCTAAGCTGTCTTTGGCGTTAACTGGGTTATTATTATTATCAGAACCCATTGCCGCACTGGTCATTGATTATAGCTGGCTGGACAAACCGATTAATAGCTTACAGTGGAGCGGTGCTCTGCTGACTATGTTTGCAATCTATTTGGGTTCACTGAAACCTAAGCCGCGCGCCCTACGACGTTATCGGTTTTTCTCAAAATTTTACAAGCGAGACTACAAGTAGCTTTTATTCTGCACTTGTTGCCACTCCATAAAAAGCACCCATGCTATCGGTAGCATGGGCGCTTTTTATGGAATGAATATGCTGTTACCATCATTAACTGATAGGTTTAAAACCTAAGCATCATACAAGCTGATTATTTAGCCAATGATTGATGAGCGGCCTTTGCTTCAGATCCTTGGTTAAATAACGCATTTAAGACAATCGCTGCTAAAGTCGCCGTACCGATACCGCCCAAATCAAAGCCGCCTAAATGCAAACTAAAGTTACCGGTACCCATAATAACGGTCACAGCCGCGATAATTAGGTTACTGTTTTTGCTAAAGTCGATACGACTGTCTATCCAAATTTTGACGCCTGCAATAGCAATCAAACCGAACACCACAATGGACGCACCGCCCAATAAAGCGGCTGGTATCGTCTGAATGATGGCACCAAATTTTGGTGATAGCCCCAATAAAATAGCTACCACGCCTGCCACGACAAATATTGTTGTGCTATATACCTTAGTCACCGCCATCACACCGATGTTTTCAGCATAAGTCGTCACACCAGTACCGCCAAATCCTGCCGAAAAAGTGGTTGCCAAACCATCAGCAAAAAATGCTCGACCCATATAAGGCGTTACACGAGCTTTGGTCATACCTTCGACAGCCTTAAAATGCCCTAAGTTTTCAGCCACTAAAATAAAGGCTACAGGCGCAATCAGAATAATAGCACTCATCTCAAAGCGAGGCGTATGGATAGTAGGTAAGCCAAACCACGAAGCAGCTGCCACACTACTAAAGTCAATCGCCGTACCAAAACCCATGACGTTGGTCATGATAAAATAGGCAAAATAGGATAATATTAAACCAACCAGTAATAACAGACGACGCAGCATACCGCGTGTAAAAACAGCCACACCACTGATGAGTAATACGGTCAAGGTAGCCATCCAAGCATCAAACTGATTGGCAGACACCCCTTGAATGGTCACTGGCGCTAAGTTGAGACCAATAATCATCACGATAGCACCAGTAACGATAGGCGGCATCAAACGCTCAATCCAACCAGTACCCGTTTTCATCACCAGCAGCCCGATTAACGCATAAATGATACCGCAAGCCATGATGCCGCCCAAAGCGACATTCAAATTACCATTGAACCCTGCGCCTGCATAAGCTGTCACAGCGATAACAGGACCAATGAAAGCAAAACTTGAGCCCAAATAGCTCGGCATGCGCCCACCAGTGATCATAAAGAACATCACCGTACAGATACCTGACATCAAAATGGCTAAGTTGGGATCAAAGCCCATTAACAGCGGTGCAAGCACAGTCGCACCAAACATCGCAAAAGTATGCTGTACACCTAATAGCACGCTTTTTGACGGTGGCAAATATTCATTGATACCGACTGGATCACGATCTAAATCGCCTTGATACTGACGCCATGTCGGAAACCAGCGTCCATTTTCAAAGTCTGTATTGTACGGAGGACTGATCGCCGCAGCCTCTAATCCATGTTCAGCAGATGGTGCTTGAGCGCTGTTTTCTAAAGGCGAGGAAGGGTCTTTTTGAGAGGGCATACACGCTTGTCCTATGTAAACTGGGCTAAAATAATAGACAACAGTAAATGAAAAATAAAAATTGCGTTAAATCAGAGCATCAATCGGCAAGAATATGTGGCTAGAAATTACGATAACGAGTAAAATCCGCATCTTTTCATTTATAATATGTCGCCCTGATTCATTCATTTATGTTGCAATATGGCAAACCAAAAGTATTATTTGGTATGATGACCATGTTTTGGTAGATGTATGTGGTCGGATATGTTTAACTAAAAAATGGTTATGGTCGCTTATGACTCAGTGTACTCTGCAGCGACAATCAACTTACAGGATGTTACATAGCCATTAGCTCCGAGCATGATAGCGGAGTTTCAAAACAAATAAAAGTTATTATTCAATCACCATTTTTCCTCTTTTGCGTTAATACTTCCATGGGCGGTGCTTCCTCTACACCTTTGTCGGTGCTATAAGCGAGAGCTGCCTGTTATATTCTCAATGAAAGTGCCTAAAGCAGCTATACAACATGTTAGTGCACTTAAAAAACTTGGTAAGTTATTATGATTAGTGTTTTTGATTTATTTAAAATCGGTATTGGCCCATCAAGCTCACACACGGTAGGACCCATGGTCGCCGCCAATCTTTTTTTGGGCTCATTAACCAAGCAAACAGAGCTGACGGCTATTACAGGCGTTGAAATTGAGCTTTATGGCTCTTTGGCAGCCACAGGCAAAGGGCATGCAACCGATACTGCTATATTGTTAGGGCTGCTTGGGCATGCTCCTAGTACGATCGATACCCGTTTGACCAGTCAATATTTGTCGCCGATTTTTTCAGACAAACAGCTCAATATAGCAGGCACGCATGTTATTGCCTTTGAGACAGAGCGCGATATTCATTGGTATGACGAAACCGTTTTGCCCTACCATCCTAATGCCTTGACTATCCGTGCATTATTGACCGACGGCAGTCATTATCAACAAACCTATTATTCGGTAGGTGGCGGCTTTGTTATCAATGAAGAAGATGCCACCAATCCGGATGAAGATAACGCCACGCCGACCATTGACGCCATTCCTTACCCCTTTAATAGCGCCGCAGAATTGCTGGAGCAATGTCGTCAACACCACTTAAGCGTGAGTGAATTGGTGCTAGCGAATGAATGTCATTACCGCAATCAACCAGAAGTTTTTGCTTATTTAGACTCTATTTGGGAGTCAATGCAGGACTGCGTGACGCGAGGCTGTCAAAACAGTGGCATATTGCCTGGAGGCTTGGATGTAAAGCGCCGTGCCCAAGCATTACATCTACAGCTGTGCGCCGAGAAAAACCAACCCATTACCAAAAATGACAAACTCGCTGCCATGGACTGGATTGATTTATATGCCTTGGCGGTCAATGAAGAAAATGCCAATGGCGGAAATGTCGTCACTGCCCCCACCAACGGTGCAGCAGGTATTATTCCTGCGGTCATGCATTACTATCGCGACTTTTTATCAAGCTATAGCCAAGATGGTGCACGCAAGTTTTTGTTAAATGCGACTGCTATTGGCAGCTTAATCAAACAAAATGCCTCCATCTCTGGCGCTGAAGTTGGTTGCCAAGGTGAAGTTGGTTCTGCTTGTGCCATGGCAGCTTCTGCATTGGCAGAAATCTTAGGCGGTGATCCAGCTAAATGCCTTAATGCGGCTGAGATTGGTATTGAGCATAACTTAGGTCTAACATGCGACCCTGTTGGTGGTCTAGTGCAAGTGCCTTGTATCGAGCGCAATGCCATGGGTGCTGTCAAAGCTGTCAATGCTGCGCGACTTGCTTGCCGTGGTAATGGACAGCACTTTGTCTCTTTAGATAAAGTGATTGAAACCATGAAAGTCACTGGTGCGGATATGCTAGATAAATACAAAGAAACCTCACGAGGCGGTCTTGCCGTTTATGCAGACAATCGTATCCCTACTGCCACTCATGGCGTCAGTGTAAAATATAGTCAGTGCTAACATAACGATTGTTTAATATAGCTTATCCTGACATCACATTCCCAAGTATTTGCTGAAATAAAAAAAGACCCCTAATGAAGAATTAGAGGTCTTTTTTATTTTAGTTAGATGTGGTTACTAACTAGACATGCTCAATGCTTCATTACTCAGCTGTTTTTGAAACCACTTCGTTTAAAATCCAAACTGGCTTGGCCATGTTAGTATTTTCATCCATCATTACTTCTTGGCGAACATCTAGAATATAACGATAGTTTGGCTCATAAGTAAAGCCCTGAATATTGCCGTTTAAAGGTGTGTAGTTTTTCTGATAAGTCTGGCGATACTGTAGGCATTCTGCTTCAACCTTAGTACCCTCAGCTGTTGACAGCTCACAGACAGCTTTCAGTGGTGCTACTTCTATTTCAAAACTTGGAATGTTAACCACTTTAACATTCATAGGTTGCCCATCGACAACCATCGTACGTTCGTTATCCATACCCATGGTAGAGCAACCTGACAGGGCAAAGGCGGTCATTACTGCTGCAAGTACTAATTTTTTCATTATTAAATCCTCAGTTAATTGTTATAAATACATTATTGATGGTTTGAGATTATTGTTTTGGACACATCATGCTGGTAAATATATATTTGAAAATATCAGTCAATATTTATGATGGGTGTAATACTGCTGTCAATATGGAGCCGAGCAAGAGTATTCACTCTGATTTAGCTTTACCGAATAAACATATTACGTCTCAATAATGTCGTCTATTGTTTGTTTACTGAGGTCAGTATAGAGCGCAACTCGTCTTCTGCTCTATAACTGCTTTGTAAAGTAACGTCAGCTTTTGCAACTGATGTTAATCGCGCGTATTGAATAGTAGAGTAAATTGATACTGAGCAAAATTTACACATCAAAAAGCCAGAGTGATAGTCACTCTGGCTCAGTTATTCATTAAACAGTATTTTACTTAGCTGACAGTGATAACCCTTAGCTACCTTAGCTACGGTAATCCGCATTAATTTTGACGTAGTCATAGGACAAATCGCAGGTGTATACCGTATCGCTGGCATCACCACGTGCAAGGTCAATATGAATGGTAATCTCGGGGCGACTCATGACTGCTTTGCCCGCTTCTTCCGTATAACTAGGAGCTACGCCACCATTCTGGCAAATCATGACTTCATCTAGATAGACATCCACTTGTTCCGTATCCAAGTCTTCGATACCAGCATAACCCACTGCTGCTAAGATACGACCCCAATTGGCATCGCTAGCAAAGAACGCGGTTTTGACCAACGGTGAATGCGCGACCGCATATGCCACATCGCAGCACTCTTGCGTGGTCTTGCCACCAGTGACGTTGACGGTCATAAACTTGGTAGCACCCTCGCCATCACGTACGATTAATTGCGCCAGACGGACAAATACCTCGGTCAAAGTCGAAAATATAGCCTGATAATGCGGATGTTCTGGACTATCAATGATATCTGAGCTGGCAGCACCCGTGGCGATCAACACACAACAATCATTGGTTGAAGTGTCGCCATCGACAGTGATGCGGTTAAAAGATTGTTCATTGATGGCACTTAGCATTTCTTGTAATAGGTCAGCGGCAATATTGGCATCAGTTGCCACATAGCCCAACATGGTTGCCATGTTAGGGCGTATCATGCCTGAGCCTTTCGACATACCCGTTATATGATAGCTAACACCCGCCACGTCGATTTTTTGGCTAGCGAGCTTCGGAATCGTATCTGTGGTGCGAATACCATTCGCCGCGGCAAGCCAATTATCAGCCCCCAAATTGGCAAGTGCATTATCTAAGCCCGCGATGATCGCATCGCTATTTAATGGCTCGCCAATGACACCCGTCGAGAATGGCAATATTGCATTACTATCCACGCCAGCCTTACTCGCCAGAGCGGCACAGATATCAACGGCTCGACGTTTGCCATCAGCACCCGTCCCAGCATTAGCATTACCTGTGTTAGTGACCAAATAACGCGGACTCATCTTGGCAAAATTCTCACGCAACACCCGTACAGGCGCAGCACAAAAGGTGTTTTTGGTGGTCACAACCGCAGTGGTCGCGGTATCAGCGATCTCAATCACTACTAAATCATCTCGGTCTTTATAGCGTACGCCTGCGGCAGTGGCGCTTAGCTTGATTCCTTCGATAGGATAAATAATATCAGGTACTGCAACATTTCCGACTGCCATGGTTCAATCCTTATTGTAAAATTTTTATCATTATTTATAACGGATGATGCGATAAATACTGAGGCGCGTTGAGCCTTCAACCATGAGGCTACGGCTGGTGAAGTATCAAACACGACCTATATAAATATTACCCTTTTTTTAAATCAAATGCCGACCAAATTGGCGCATGATCAGACGGTTTTTCCATCGCCCGTAGCTCATAACTAATCCCAGCATCAACACAGGCCTCAACAAGATCCGAGCTGCACAAAATATGATCGATACGCAAGCCACGTTTCGGCTCATCATTGAACCCACGGCTGCGATAATCAAACCAGCTATATAGCTCTGTGCTCTCTGGATAATGTAAGCGATAGGTATCTGTCAGCTCGCGTGACATCAGCGCCGCATACCACTCGCGTTCTTCTGGTAAAAATGAGGTCTTTCTATTTTTCAACCAGCGCTTAGCATTGACGTCGCCAATGCCAATATCAGTATCTTCTGGGGCAATATTCATATCACCCATGATTATGAGCGAGCGACCTTCTGCTTTTAGGGTATCGATATACGCCATCAAATCTGCATAATAAGCGCGCTTCATCGGGAATTTAGTCGGATGGTCTTGGCTCTCTCCTTGTGGAAAATAACCATTGAGCACATCAATTTCACGACCGTCAAACTCATAGCGGGCATGGATAAAACGCTTCTGCGCCTCGTCATCTTCACCAGGAAAACCCTTTTGCACAAATATAGGTGCAACCTTGGATAGTAGCGCCACACCATAATGGGCTTTTTGCCCAAAGTACTCTACGTGATAGCCCAGACTCTCTATGTTCTCTAGGGGGAATTGCTCATCATGTACTTTGGTTTCCTGTAGACCCATCACATCAGGATCGATCACTTCTCGCACGACCTCAAGCTGATGTTGACGAGCGCGAATACCATTGATATTAAAACTGACAAAACGGGTCATAAATTATCCTATACTAATTGATGAAAATACGGTGCTAATATAAAGAAATGGGCTATGAAAGTGCACAATCCGCTATCATAACAGACGTCGACCGCCCTAACTATTGCGCGCCCTGATATCTTAAGCTAGAGTAGTTGTGGTTAATATGGCTGCTATCAAATTTTGGCCATCGAATCATGAAAATCGAACAATATTTACTAAAACAATGACCGAGCATCTTTATGATAAAAAATAACAGCAAAAATACAAACACAGTGGCAAGTGTAGACGGCGAATGTGTGCCATTGTTTACCAAAAATTATAATGTCTATATTAACCATACTGATGCAGGCGGTATAGTCTACCATGCCAATCATTTGGTGTTTTTTGAAAACTGCCGCCGTGATTGGTTTGGGGAACTGAATTTAAATGGGTATTTTTTGCAGACTGACGATGGAGAAATCCAACATTTTGTCGTCAGTCAAGCAGACTTGCAATACAAAAGAGCTATTTTGTTAGATGAAGTCATCAGTGTGCGCATCGATAAAGTCGAGTTAAAACCTGCCAGCATTATCTTTTACCAGAGCATTCATCGTCACAGTCCAGACAGCCTTTCTCCTGATCATACTAGTAGCAATGCTAATGCTAGCAGCTTATTAAGTAGTGGCAAAATCGTCATTGCTTGTGTGCAAAACCAAGTCAAAACCAAACCGCTATCCAATAGTAAGGCAGATACTGCGGTTGCTAGTGCCATGCCCATGCGCCCTATTCGTGTTCCAAAGCATTTACGCGATGCCATTGAGCAAGCGATCCACGAGCAGTTGAATGCTTAGTGGCTGAATAATTGGCGATAATGACTTATGCATCTTCATAATAATAAACCGATACTGATATTCGAGAATATTCAAGTACACAGTAAACGTACAGCCAGCATACCTGCCTATAATAATGACAAGGTTGGCAATAAAAATATTAATGACAAAAATATGGAAGCAACAGAAGCCACAACATCTGCGCTATCTACCATTTGCCAAAGATGGATCAGCAAACTAAGACCAAACACTGTCTCTCAGCCAATCATACCGGCTCGTCAAAGACTATTAATCGATGGCGCCACAGGCAAGCTGTTAGCAGGTCAAGTAACCGTGTTGACAGGCGCTTCTGGCAGTGGTAAATCGGTATTATTACGGGTATTGGCTGGACTATTGCCCATGAGCGGTGGCAATGTTCGTTTGCGCTCTGATGACCAATCAACCAGTAGTGCTTATTGTAGTGTCCATGATACTGCACCGATACAGTGGCGCACGCATGTTGCCCTACTCGCCCAGCACCCACAATTATTAGAAGGCAGTGTGCTTGAAAACTTGCAAATGCCTTATCAGCTACAAGCGCATCAGCATCGCAGCTTTGATATTAACTGGCATATCGCACAGCTTGAGCAATTGCAACGCAGCGCTGACTTTTTGCAGCAAGAAATCTATCATCTATCGGGCGGCGAGCGGCAACTGGTCAACACGTTACGCCTCTTACAATTGAACCCACGGGTATTATTACTAGATGAGCCTACCGCGGCCTTAGACAGTGACACATCAGCCCAGCTCGTCAATCTACTCATGAACTGGTTACAGGCAGATAGTCAGCGTACATTACTGTGGGTAACTCACGATACAAAAGACATCATGCCATTAGCCGATCAGCATTGGCAGATGCAAGCAGGGCTATTAACTGAGATATTCTAACGTTGAGCTAAGCCTGTCATGTCACTCTTTAAAATGATCTTTCTTAACAAATTCGTATTAACGTCTATCTTATATTCGTCAGTTTATATAATGAGCCACTATGAGCGGTACAGATGACATACAAGTATTTTTAACTTACGGTGATATTGCCCTTGTCAGCAGCTTAATTATCATCGTTCTTATTATCTCTTGGCGGCTACGCTTACAGCTGACCAAAACGCTGTTAATCGCAGCTATCCGCACGGTGCTCCAGCTTAGTTTTATCGGTTTGATATTGGCATGGATTTTCGCTCGTGAACAGTGGTATGAAGTCCTGTTAATTTTGACCATCATGACCTTGATTGCAGGTGCTGCTGCCAAAAATCGCGTCAAACGTAGCTATAAAGGTTTGTTAACTGACACTTTGCTAGCAGTGAGCGCTTCGGCTATATTAGTCACTGCCATAGCCATCATGATTATTTTGAAGGTACAGCCTTGGTACACACCGCAATTCGTTATTCCTATATTGGGGCTAATATTGGGCAACTCGCTCACCGCTATCTCATTGACCAGCAACCAGTTAATTGAATCCTTTCATGAGCAGCAAGGACGTATAGAGATGATGCTCAGCCTATCTGCTCGCCCATTTGAAGCAGTGCATGAACCAATACGCGCCGCCATTGTCAATGGCATGACTCCAACGCTGAACTCTATGCTAGTCGTCGGTATCGTTAGCTTGCCCGGAATGATGACGGGTCAAATATTGGCTGGCGCTGACCCCACTCAAGCGATTCGCTATCAGATAGTCACTATGTTTTTGATATGTGTGAGCAGTACGCTCGGCTGTACAATCAGCGCTTTACTCATTTATCGACGCTTTTTTAATCAAAACAAGCAACTGATATTACCTGAATAATTGAGCATAACTGCATTCAGTTGGAGTGCTGACAAATCTATAGTTGATATATTGATGTTGGCTATGATAAATTTTTTGCTTCACTCACCCCTCTATACTCATTCATTTCTATACTTATTAAGTGGTAAACAGCGCATCTATTCAGTCACGTGAAATTCCATAGAAATCATATTTTTCAGCTTTATTTATGCACTGCTCAGTATCTCATATTAGTATAGTATTTGATGGCATTCATGCTACTGTATTGCTTAAATGTATCATTATTTTCTGATACCTTAGTGTTAGATAACAGGTAGAGCTTATTTAAGAGCAAAAATGCTTTTATGATTAAGCGATCTGTTCGTTCAATTGACTTCATTATCCTTTAATAATGATTAAGTCGTTTTGTACTATAGTAATAAAACCTAGCAGCCAGTCAATAGATAAGGATATTATCACGCTCAGCGGCAAACGGTTTACGTCAGCGCTGATGTGTTTTATTGACACGGATATGACTGCTTTACGACAGAATTCACCCTATTTTAAACTTCAAGGACGCTGACTATGACGCCAAATAAACCTTGGCTTGCCCATTATCCTAATGGTGTACCAAAAACTATCAACCCCGATAGATATAGCAGCATCATGGAGCTGTACGAAGAATGCTTTGAGCGCTTTCGTCTGCACCCTATGAGTATCTGTATGGGCGTGACCCATACCTACGATGATGTTGATAAAGCTTCACTTGCCGTTGCTGCATGGTTGCAGGCGCAGGGGCTGCCTCAAGGCAGTGTAGTCGCACTTATGATGCCAAACGTGCCGCAGTATCTGCCAACGATGATTGGTATTTTGCGGGCGGGTTATGTGTGTACCCCAGTTAACCCACTTTACACTGGTCGTGAGCTGCGCCATCAATTAAATGATTCTGGCGCTCAGGTTATTTTTGTGGTTGATAACTTTGCTCAAGCGCTCGAACAAGTCATTGATGAGACCAATATTAAGCGGATTGTCCTATCAAAAATGGGCGACATGATGGGCTTAAAAGGTATCTTAGTGAATACCATCATTCGTCAGGTCAAACGCTTAGTGCCTAAGTACAAGTTGAATGACCCTAAGCACGAAGTGACCAAGTTTCCTGATGTGCTGAAGAAAGGCAAAAGCCTTCCTTTCCATAAACCAAAAATGCAATTAGATCAAAAAGCATTTTTACAGTATACAGGTGGCACAACAGGACTATCTAAAGGGGCTATCTTAACGCAGCGTAATATCGTCGCCGCGGCGATGCAATCAGAAGCATGGACCAAACCGATTACGTCAGAGATTAATGAGGTCTATATCAATATGGTCATGGCGTTACCGCTCTATCATATTTTTGCCTTTATGCTCAGTCTACTCGGCATGCGCTCAGGCTACACCTTTATCTTGATACCTAATCCACGTGATATACCAGGATTTATTAAAACGCTGTCAAAACAGCCGTTCCATATATTGCCAGCGGTTAATACCTTATTTAAAGGCTTACTTGATCATCCAAACTTTAAAGAGTTAGACTTTAGCTCATTACGCATCTCACAAGCAGGTGGTATGGCAGCAACTGAGCAGACAGCTGCTCGCTGGTTGGAAGTCACTGGTTGCGCCATGATTGAAGGTTGGGGTATGACAGAAGGTGTCGCTGTAGGTACCGCTAACGTCATCACTGATCGCAAGTTTAACGGTACGATTGGCGTCCCTGTTCCTAGTGTCGATGTCATTGTCATCGATGATGAAGGCAATCGCGTTGGTGTCAACGAAGCTGGTGAGATGTGTGTAAAAGGTCCTAACGTAACCTCAGGTTATCTTAACAGAGACAGTAGTGATGACTTTACGGCAGATGGCTACTTTCGCACTGGCGATATCGTCAGCATGGATGAAAAAGGATACTTTAGATTATTAGACCGTAAAAAAGACATGATTTTGGTTTCCGGCTTCAATGTCTTCCCAAATGAGGTTGAATCAGTGATGCTAGATTGTGATGGTATTATTGATTGTGCGGTGATTGGTATTCCCGATGAGCATCAAGGTGAAGCAGTCAAAATTTATATCGTCCCTGCCGATAACAATGTCACCAAGGACGTCATTAAAGAATTTGCATTGGACAATATGACTGGCTATAAATGCCCACGTCATATCGAATTTGTCAGCGAGTTGCCAAAGAGTAATGTGGGTAAAGTATTACGTCAAAAACTGCGTGAAAAGCATATGTCTGACAACCCACAATTGTAAATAAAGAAATCATTATCAAAAGCGTTTTACATCATATGTAGAGCGCTTTTTTTATGTGAATCTATCATTCTTATACAGAAAATCATTGCTTTGTAACTACAATGTTAATGCTTTTACGTAATAAAATTTTTTATAAAATAGATGATTCGTATAATGATTCACAAATTTCCAAGGAAAATGCCGTTCGCACCTTGTTGCTAACCGCTTATCCTCCATGCTGTTACAACATATATTTTTTGCTTTATCAAACTTAATTATAAACTATCAAGTTCTTGTATAAAAATAACAATATAGCCAATCCCACTTAAAATTGTTATAAACTAATTATCAAACCTAATTGCTAT